>JAHWKJ010000194.1 GCA_019347905.1 Planctomycetota bacterium | reverse complement strand
TTCGAGGAGTTCGTGGACCGCGGGGCGATCCCGTCGCTGTACTTCGAAAAGCCGTACTACCTCGTTCCCGTCCGCAAGGCCGAGAAGCCTTACGTGCTGCTGCGCGAAGCATTGCGCGAAGCGGGGCGGGCGGGGATCGCGAAGGTCGTTGTGAGATCGCGGCAGTATCTGGCCGCAGTGATGGTCGAGGAGCAGGCGTTAGTGCTGAATGCGATGCGATTCGCCCAGGAACTGCGGGGCCTCGACCAGTTCAACTTCCCCGGCGACGACCTCGACGCCCTCAAGATCTCGAAGAAGGAGTTGGCCATGGCCGGCCAGCTCATCGAGGCGATGAGCGGCGACTGGGAGCCGGAAAAATATCACGACGAGCATCGCGAGGCCCTGCTGGCCTATATCGAGGAAAAGGTCGAGGCCGGGAAGCTCCAGCCGGTGGCGCCCGTCGGCGATGTGGAGGAGCCGGCGCCTCGGCCCGAATCCATCAACTTCATGGACGTGCTCAAGCAGAGCATCGCCGAGACGAAGGCCAGCCAGAAGAAGGCGCGGCCTTCGCGACGCAAGAAGACCGGATGAATTGATGGCGCTCACCGAGTACCGCAAGAAACGCGACTTTCGGAAAACGCCCGAGCCGGGCGGTAAGCAGAGCCGGCGCGGGAGCACAAGCGGTTTGCAGTTTGTTGTCCAGAAACACGCGGCCCGGCGGCTGCACTACGATTTTCGCCTGGAATTGGACGGTGTGCTCAAGAGTTGGGCGGTGCCCAAAGGTCCCAGCCTCGATCCGTCCGTCAAATCGCTCGCCGTCCAGGTCGAAGACCACCCGCTGGAGTACGGCGGCTTCGAGGGCGTCATTCCGGAGGGACAATACGGCGGCGGCACCGTCATGCTCTGGGACCGCGGCGGCTGGCAGCCCGAGGACGACCCGCGAAAAGCTCTGCGGCGTGGAAAGCTCTCCTTCGAGCTGGACGGCGAGAAGCTGCACGGCCGCTGGACGCTGATTCGCATGCGCGGCCGCGAAGACGACGACCGCAACTGGCTGCTGGTCAAAGGCGACGACGAATTCGCCCGCTCCGAAAGCGAATTCGACCTGAAAGAGGCCGAGTCGAAAAGCGTCGCCACGGGCCGCAGCATGGAGGAGATTGCCGCCAATGCCGATCGCGTGTGGGACAGCACGACCGGCGAGCGCTCCAACGGCCGCGCCGCGAGCGACACCAGGCGCGGGAAAGGCAACCGGCGCGGTCGCTCCTCCGGCGGAAACGGCTCCTCCGCTCGCTCGGCCAATACCGATCCCGCACAGCTTAGCGGCGCGAAGAAAGGCCGGCCGCCAAAGTCGTTCAAGCCGCAACTCGCCACGCTCGTCAGCCGCGTTCCGGACGGCGAGGACTGGCTGCACGAACTGAAGTATGACGGCTATCGCATTCTGGCGTTCAAAGAGGGGGGGAAGGTGCGGCTCGTCAGCCGCAACGCCAAAGACTGGACGGGCCGCTTTCAATCCATCGCCGACGCCGTCGCGGAACTGCCCGTTGAGACGGCGGTGTTCGACGGCGAGGTCGTGGTCATCGACGCGCACGGCGGGACGGACTTCCAGGCTCTGCAGAACCTGATGAAAAGCGGTCGCACCGACAACCTCGTCTATTACGTCTTCGATCTACCGTTCTACTCGGGCGACGACCTGCGCCAGGCGCCGCTGATCGAGCGAAAGCAGCTCCTGGAGGAAGTGCTCGAGGCGAGAGATGGCAATCGCGGCGCCGTTCGCTACAGCGACCACGTGGTCGGCCAGGGGGCGACGGTGTTCGAGCACACCTGCCGCTACGCCATGGAAGGCATCATCTGCAAACGCGCGGACAGCGGTTACGAGTCGCGGCGTTCGACGACGTGGCTGAAGGCCAAGTGTCTCAAGCGGCAGGAGTTCGTCATTGGCGGCTATACCGATCCCTCCGGCTCGCGCACGCACTTCGGCGCGTTGTTGCTGGGCTATTACGACGGGGGCGAACTGCGTTACTGCGGCCGCGTGGGCACGGGATTCAACGGTGAATCGTTGCCGCAGATCTACGATGAGCTTCACCCGCGCGAGCGGGCGACGCCGCCGTTCGTCAACCCGCCCACCGGCCGCGACGCCCGAGGCGTCCACTGGGTGAAGCCGGAGCTTGTCGCGGAGGTCGAGTTCACCGCGTGGACGGAAGACGACGTGCTGCGTCACTCGTCGTTCAAGGGACTGCGGGAAGACAAGCCGGCGAAGGACGTGGGGCGCGAAAAGGTGGTCACCGCGAAGAGGCAAGCGGGGCGCGGGAAGGCAGGGAAGCGCGCGGCGGGGAAGCGGGCGCCGCTTGCGATTCCAACGCCGGGAGGGGACGGGATGTCAAAGTCATCGTCAGCCCCTGCTCGCTCCACGGGGCGACAGGATGGCGCTGTTGAGGTGGCCGGGGTGCGGTTGTCGAATCCGGATCGCGTGCTGTATCCGGAGGCGGGATACACGAAGCGGCAGCTTGCCGAATACTATGCGTCCATCGCCGACTGGGTGCTTCCCGGAATGGCGGGCCGGCCGCTCACAATCGTCCGCTGCCCGCAGGGCCGCGGGGCCAAGTGCTTTTATCAGAAACATCTGAACGAAAGCGTGCCGGCGCCGATTCGCGGTGTGGAAGTCGAGGAGAAGGGCAAGCGATCGCAGTATCTCGTGATCGACGATCTTCCGGGGCTGGTCACGCTGGTGCAGCTCGGCGTGCTGGAGGTCCATCCATGGGGCAGCCGCACCGATAACATCGAGCGGCCCGACCTGATGGTCTTCGATCTGGATCCCGGGGAAGGCGTCGACTGGCCGGAAGTCGTGGCGGCGGCCCACACCGTCCGCGAGCGGCTGGAAGGGCTGGGGCTGACGACCTTCCTGCGCACCACGGGCGGCAAGGGGCTGCACGTGGTGGTACCGCTCGTCCGCCGGCACGAATGGGACGAAGTGAAGGACTTCGCGCACGCCGTCGCCGACGATGTGGCGGCCGCCGCCCCCGAACGGTTCATCGCGACGATGAGCAAAGCCAAGCGGAGAGGCAAGGTCTACGTCGACTACCTGCGCAACGGCCGCGGCGCAACGGCCATCGCTTCGTACTCGACGCGCGCCCGGGCCGGCGCGACGGTGGCCACGCCGATTCGCTGGGACGAACTCTCCAACGATTCCGCCCAGAACACATGGACGATCGAAACCATCCCCCGCCGGCTGGTTGCGCTGAAAGAGGACCCGTGGAAAGACTTCCCCGGCACGCGGCAATCGATCACACGCGCCATGGCCCGGGAAGTGACCGTGAAGTGATTCTCGGCAAATCAGCGCGCCTACTCGAAGCCCCACGTATTGATCTCATGCACCTGGCGATTCAGCGTGAACAGGTCGTACAGCCAGCCGAGGAACAATCCGCCGAGCGTGAACATCCACACGAAGCCAGTCACCCACTTGTGCATGTAGAAGCGATGGGCCCCAAACATCCCCAGAAAAGTGAGCAGGATCCAGGCGATGTTGTAGTTCAGCGGACCGTGACGGAACCGGATGTCGGCCCGGCGGTCCATCGATGGGATCAAGAAGAAGTCGACAATCCAGCCGATGAACAGCAGGCCCAATGTACAGAACCAGATCGCACCTGTGATCGGTTTGCCGAAGTAGAACCGGTGCGAGCCGGTGAACCCAAACAGCCACACCAGATAGCCGATGGCGATACTGTGCGTGTTGGAGTGAATTGCTTCCCGCGAATCGTGCAATACGCTGGCCGGCCGTGGATAGGCGCTGACAGCCATGAGAAAGTGCCTCCTGGTTTCATGGAAGTTTTGGCGTCAAACCGCCGAGCGTCTAATGCACATCGCATGCCGCACACGCGACGGGGCCGACACGGCAGGCGCACCTCGTGAGGTCGTAGTGCGGATTTAAATCCGCACTACGACCTCCGGGCTTGACCCGTAGAAACCATCAGGCATACGATCCCCCGCCTTTCCGACCCGGCCGGGCAGCTTCTATGCGGTCGATCGGTCGCTACAAGTCATTCGCGGCGCTTTTGTTATGCGCGTTCCTCCTGAGGGCCGGAGCGGCGGTACTGGTCCAGCAGCGGCTGGATCGAACGCCCGGCCGCTCGTTCGTCATTCCGGGCGACGCCGCCGGCTACTGGGAGCTGGGGCGGCGTCTCGCAGCCGGGGAAGCGTATGCGGTCCACGACCCGCCCCGCCGCGCGATGCGGATGCCCGGCTTCCCGCTGCTGTTGTCGGGCGTGATGAGCGTTGCCGGCGAGAGCTTTCTCGTGGTCCGGCTTGTGCTCGCGCTGGTGGGCACTGCCGCCTGCCTGCTCGTCTATGCGCTGGCGCGGGAGGTCGCCGACAGATCGACGGCCCTGGCGGCAACGGTGCTGGCGGCGGTCTCGCCGCCGTTTATCGGCTTCAGCGTGCTGGTGCTCAGCGAAACGCTGTTCGCCGCCGCCATGCTGCTGAGCCTGCTCGGGCTGGCGAAGCTGTGGCGGGTCGATCGACAGGGCGACGGAACGCGGCGGACGCTCGCACTGGCAGCAGCCGCGGGCGGGGCGGTCTCGCTGGCCGTTTATGTCCGGCCGACATGGCTGCTGATCGCGCCGGCGGCGGCGATTGCACTCGTGGCCGCATCACGGCACAAGCTGCGAGCGCTGGCGGCCGCGGCCCTGCTCTGCGTGACGGCGCTGGCGGTGCTCGCGCCGTGGGCGGTCCGCAATCGGGTCGTCACGGGTCACTGGGTGCTGACGACGCTGTGGGTCGGGCCGAGCCTGTACGACGGCCTCAATCCCGATGCGACCGGCGACAGCGACATGTCATTCTTCGACCGCGATGCGCTCAACCAGCGGCTGACGGAGTACGAGGTCGACCGCCACTACCGCCGGAAAGCCCTCGAATTTGTGCGCGAGCATCCGGGCCGTACACTCGAGCTGGCGCGGGCGAAGCTGTGGCGGTTCTGGAAGCCGTGGCCCAACGCCGAGCAGTTCCAGAGCCTGCCGGCGGTGACGGCCGTCGCGGCGTTCTTCGTGCCGCTCATGGTGCTGGCGATCGTGGGCGTCTGGGCGCACCGCCGCGATGCGCGTTTGCTCGCGCTGTGCGCAGCTCCGGTGCTGTATTTCTCCGCGGTGCACACGGTGTTCGTCAGCTCGCTGCGCTATCGTCTGCCGGGGGAGTATCCGCTGTGCATTCTCGCCGCAGCCGGGCTGATGTGGTTCGTGCGACGACGGCGATCCGCACAAGAACAATCGACCGTTTAGCCGCGACTCGAAGCGGAGCGCGGACGTGTGAGTCTTTCCGTGCCCGCGCTCCTCTGACGAGTCGCGGCTAAACGTTTCAGTTCGTCATTCGGATTTCGACATTCGTCATTCAACCGTCGACAGGGACGTCGGCCTCATGTCCGGGAAGACCAGTTTTCGCTCGATCCTCAAATGGATGGCTGCGCTGGTCCTCGTGCTGGCGGCGGCGGGCGGGGGCGCTCTCTACTGGCTGTACCGGCAGGCCGACGAAAAGCTGCTCGAAGTCATCCTCCAGAAGCAGCGGCAGCTCGCCCCCGACTGGGATGTGACCATCCGCCGCGCCCGTTTCGACTGGGACCGGCACATCACGATCTATGATGTCGCCATCAAGGCGCGCGGGCAGGCGACCGCGGTGCTGGAATTGCCGCAGGTCGTCATCACCATCGACGGCGAGAAGTTCCGCGAGACGGAACAGATCGACATCCGGCAGGTGCGGCTGGTCGGCCCGCGGGCGTCGCTGGTTCGCGATCGCGAAGGCCGCTGGAACTGGCACAAGCTCTTGACCCTGAAACCCACGGAGCGGCCCTGCCCCGAGTGGATCGTCGAACAGGGTGAGGCCGACGTGCGACTGGAGCAGTCCGACGGCTCGCCCCCGGCGCGCATCCTGCTGCAAGCGCTCGACTGCAAGCTCATCCCAGCGGCCAAGCGGCGGTTTCTGGTGGCCGGCGACGCCCGCGTGAATGAGGCCGGCACGGTCAGCGTCCAGGGACGCTGGCACCTCGACGAACGCAAGTGGTGGCTCGACGGCAAGCTGGAGCGCGTCGCCGGCGGCGACGAACTGCTGCGGCTGATTGCCGGAACGTCTGCCGAGCTGCGCACCCGCCTCGCACGTGTCGACGCGGCGCTCAAGCAAATGACGGCCGAGGCGGGCATTGCCGAGAACCCCCGCCCGCAGCCGCTCGCCACCGCGGACGCGTCGACGGCAACCTCCGCGGATGCCGGCGATCGGGTCCCGGAAGACGCCGGCGGCGAGCCGCTCGCGGCGCCGGCGAATGTCCCCGATTTCGGTTTGCGGTCCATGCTCGACGTCGCCTTCCACATCGGGCAGGAACAGCCGGGGGCCGAGCCGGACTTCCGGGCCGCCCTGCGGCTGAGCGGCGGGCAGATTGCCAACGCCGTTCTGCCGTTCGTGCTGCGCGATCTGGCCGGTGAAGTTTACTGGGACAATCGGCAGGTCGTGCTGCGCGGGCTGGAGGCGCGGAACGGCACGACGCGCGTGCGGGTGGATGGGCGGTTCGAGCGCGGTGCGACCCCCCCTGGCCCCCCCTTAGTAAGGGGGGGAACGAGCGCGGATCCCAAGGGTTCGCCGTTGATTGAAACGGGCGCGGAGGTGGGCGGCGTCCTGGATGTGCAGATGACGAGCCTCGTGCTCGATGAGCGGCTGCGCGACCGCCTTCCGGCGCTCCTGGCGAAGCAGTTCGATGAATTGCAGCCCACCGGCTACGCAGACCTCAATGTAAGATGCGTCCTCGGCGAGGACGGCCGCTGGGATTACCAGGACCTGCTATTCACCGCCCGCGGCTGCTCGGTCCGTCCCGAGAAGTTTCCATACCCGCTGTCCGGCCTCACGGGCACGGTTCGTCAACAGGACGGGCGGCTTATCGTCGCGATGGAAGGCCGTGCCGGCAACCGCTTCGTCTCGGTCGAAGGCGAGATCCGCAATCCCGGTCCACTGGCCGAAGTGCTGCTGGACCTCAAGGTCGGTGGGCTGGTGCTCGACCACCGCTTCGCCGACGCTTGTCCGCCCGCCGCCCGGCAGACGCTCGAACACTTGAACTTCAAGGGACTGGCCGACGCGCACGTGCGGCTGCATCGTCCGCCCGGCTTCGCCCGCCGGATGGAAGTCGAATTGGCGGCCCGGCTGCACGAGGCCTCCGTCGAGCCGGTATCGTTCCCGTGGCGGGTAACCGGCCTGACCGGCATCGTGCGCTACAACTCGCAGCGCCGCCTGTGGTCGTTCGAGGATTGCGTTGGCTCGCACGGCACGGCATCGGTCGAAGGCCGCGGCAGCTTCGACTTCCATACGGCACCCGGCCTCATGCAACTGGCGGCGCGCGTGCGCGGAGGGCATCTCGACGGGCAGCTCGAAGAGGCCCTGCCGCAAAGCCTGCAGCACCTGTGGGCGGAGCTGTCGCCGCGCGGTCTCGCGGACGTCGCCCTCGACGTGACGTGGTCGCCGGGGCTGCCGGTGAACGTCGCGGTCCGCGAGGCAATCGTTTCCGAGGGCGGGCTGCGGCTGCGCTCCTTTCCCTATGTGCTCGAACGCGTGCGGGCGCACCTGGCCTATCACGATGGCCGCGTCGACATCCGCTCGTTCAGCGGCTGGCACGACCAGACCTGTGTACGCGCCGGCGGGTATGCACTCGTCGAGCCGCGCGGCGCCTGGCAGTTGCGGCTGACGGAGCTGCACGTCGACGACCTGCCGCTCGACCGCAACTTCCGCGACACGCTGCCGCCCGATCTGCGGGCACTTGTCGAAACCATCGATCACCGAGGCCCGCCGGTTTCGCTGAAGGGCACGCTGCACTTGCGCAGCTCCGGCGAGCCGGCCCACGTGCTGACGGCCGGCTGGGACGTCGAGACGCTGCTGGCCGGCGGCCGCATTACCACTGGTCTCGATCTGAAGGAGCCGCACGGCCGCGTGCACCTTCGCGGGACGTGGGACGGCGTGACGGTCGAGACCGACGGCAGCGTCGATCTCGAATCGGTGTATGTGCTCGACTACCAGTTGACACACGTCCGCGGGCCATTCCGCGTCGTGGGCGATCAGGTTTCCATCGGCTCGGCGCGGGCGCTGTTCCCGCCCGATCCCGCCGATCCGTCGGCCGCCGTCCCGCTCGGCGAACAGCTCACAGCCAGGGCCATCGGCGGAGTGTTCACGTTGAACGGCCGCGCCTCGCTGGAGGCGGAGACGCTCTACCAGCTTCGCATCACGCTGGCCGACGGCAAGCTGGAGGAGTACGCCCGCCGCTATCTGCCGGGCGTGAAGGACGTGCGCGGCGTGATGACCGGCGGTTTGGCCCTGTTGGGGCGGGGAAGCAACACCGACCAGCTCAGCGGCCGCGGGCGGCTGCAGGTCTCGCCCGCCGCCCTCTATGAGTTGCCCATCATGGCGCAGATCTTCCAGTCGCTCAGCGCGTTGGTGCCGCCCGACAAGACGGCCTTCAAATATGCGGACCTCGACTTCGACATTGGCAGCAGCCAGTTCCTGTTTCAACGGATCGACCTGGTGGGGGACGCGATCAGCCTCCGGGGCCAGGGCTTCGTGCGGTTCGACGGCAAGGTGCAGCTCGACTTCTATTCGATGATGCCCCGCACCCGGCTGCCGGTCGCGCTCATCCCCGGCTTCAACGAGATCGTGGGCGAGGCGACCAAAGGCTGGGTGGGCGTCGAGGTCCGCGGGAAAACGTCGGCCCCGGAGGCCCGGGTGAAGCCCGTGCCGGCGCTGGACGATGCGATGCGCAGCTTCCTCCGCGCCTTCGAATCCGGCCCGCCGGGCAGCGCGCCGCGACTGCTGTTGCCAACGTTCCCACAACTCCGTCCGGCACCGGTGCCGGATGTGAGAAGGCCTCCGCTGGCGAGCCGCCCCCGCCGGTGGTGAATCAGGCCGAGGGGTCGAAAGGGTCGAACGTCGAAGGGGTCGAAAGGGCCGGAAGCGACGAATGGCCGAACCGTCAGTGAGTGTCTCCGGCTTGGCTTTTCGACCTGCGACCTTTTCGACTTTTCGACCTTCCTCTGCACCGGCTGATGAACCTGCGCCCGCGGCCGTCTACCGCGGCATCCGCAGAACATCTTCCTGCGCCCGCTCATTGATCTGGCACCATGCAGCATAGCTGTCGGCGTCTTCACAGGAGACGCGGCCGGCGGCCAGCGCATAGCACAATTCGCGGTCGAGGATCCCCGCCGCCGCAGCCAGATCGACCGCCCGCGACAACAGCGCCCACGCCCGCGGGGTGGAGAACGGCACCGGCTCGCGCGGCACGGGACGCAGCAGGGCCTCGTTGCGTTCGCGGATAAAAGAGCGGATGTCTTCGCGGACGCCGTTCGCCTCCGCCCACGCCAGCCATTCACTCACGTCGACGCGCACCTGCAACAGGATGACCCGGTTGACGAGCGCGCTGGAGATCGTCCGCACCAGCGCCCGATCTTCGGCCCGATTGCCGGCCGCGACCACCCACGTGCCGGCCGGCAACAGGTGCTCTCCCACCCGCCGCTCCAACAGCAGCGAATAAAACGCCTTCTGGATGTCGGGCGTGCAGGCCGGCAATTCATCGAGAAACAGGCAGAAGGGCTCGGGCGTCTCGGGCAACAGCACGCGCGGCGGACAAAACACCGACCGCTCGCCCACGATCCGCGGCACACCGCTGACATCCTCGGGCGCGATCTGCGTGCCCAAAAGTGAACGGCATGCCAGCCCCGCTTCCGCCGCCGCCGCGGCAACGATGTCCGACTTGCCGATCCCCGGCGGCGAAAGCAACAGCAGGCTCTGCTGGTGCGCGAGGCACTTGATCAGCTCTTTGGCCTGGCTGAGCGTAATGCTTTCGGTGAGCCGGTCTTCGTCGAGGGTCATTTGGTGCGTGCGGGAACTGGGAGGAACGAGTACGAAGTTCTGTGTACGAGGTTCGGAGTACCCGGCACTGCGGTGGGTCGTAACCGGCATCCTTCACTCGTGTCGAAGCCCCCGTTCCGCCATGCGAGCCTCTCTGTACCCCGTACCCGGTACCCGGTACCACGGTACGCCGCGGCCATCCACCCTCCTCGCCCCTCACATCCTGAACGCATCCACGCGAGCTTCGTCATTCGGGCTTCGGATTTCTTTCGTCATTCGGATTTCGACATTCGGATTTTTTCACGCGGGTTCATGCCAGCCCACGGGACACATCATCGGCCGCTGGCAGAGGTGCGTTTCCTCGTCGCCTTCCAAGTTTTCGTCGCCGTAACAGTCGACCAGAAGCT
>JAHWKJ010000193.1 GCA_019347905.1 Planctomycetota bacterium | reverse complement strand
CCGGAATGATCGGAATGACCAAGTCGATCGCTCGCGGCTATGCGGCCGAGGGCAAAAAAATGCCCGGCTGGTTGTCAGCCGGGCTGAAGTCGCAAACGGAACCACGACCGTGGCGGAGGGAGTCTATCAACGTCGCCGGGAGAAGTGGTGCGCCGTGGCATGACCATGCCTGCGTCGCCCGAACCTCCGGAAGAATGACGACAGGAAGTGCATGATGCGTCGCATGGGTGAACTCCTTACTCAAGAGGCGAGCGGATCATTTCTTGTTGTGCCACATCGAAGCTGCACATTGCGCGCCGCTCCGTAGAGCAAGCGTCTCGCTTGCTCAAATACTCGCTTCGACCGCGCCCCAACGAACCCCGCACAAGCGAGACGCTTGTGCTACGGAGCTCCACCGAGCGTCTGCACAAAGGCCTTGATATCGGCCGCCAGCGGAGCGGCAAATTCCAGCCACTCGTTCGTCACCGGATGTGCGAATCCCAGCCGTTCCGCGTGCAGGGCGTGCCGCGTCACGCCGTACGCTTCGCTGCTCCCAAAGCGTGGCGTGGCAATCGCGCTGCGTTCGGCGGATGAAACCCTTTCAACGGCGCGTCGAGCTTCCCATTCGGCCTTCGTGGAGCGGATCTCACCGTGCCGGGCATAGAATTCGTCGCCCACGACCGCGTGCCCTGCTTCGGCGAAGTGAATTCGGATCTGATGCTGCCTTCCGGTGAGCGGCATCGCCCGCACGAGCGAATGCGCAGCATATCGCGCGACGACCTCATATCGCGTGCGCGCGGGCCGCGCTTCCCGCGCCCCGGCCTTGCACGACATGAGGATGCTGCCGGCGGACGCGGCGCGCCCGATGGGCAGATCGATCGTGCCGGCGTCGCGGTCCACGAGGCCCTCCACCAGCGCGAGGTAGGTCTTCTGCACCCGCTTTTCTTCGAATTGCGTGCCCAGCCGCGCGTGGGCCAGGTGATGCTTCGTGGCCACCATCACGCCGCTGGTCTCGCGGTCGAGACGGTGCACAATGCCGGGGCGCAACAGCCCCTTCAGCGGCGTCTGCCGATCGAGATGCGCCTGCAGCCGGTGCACCAGCGTGCCGCGCTGAATGGAAGCGGCCGGATGCGCCGTCAGCCCCGGCGGCTTATCGATCACCACCAGCCAGGGATCCTCGAACAGGATGTGAAGCGGCGCGTCCTCGGGCGGGAACAGCTTGTCGGGCGGCTCGATGAGGCAGATTGCAATCCGCTGTCCCGGATAAACGCGGTGCGCCAGTTCGACCGGTGCGCCGTCGACTTTCACCGCACCGTGGCGGATCAGCCGCTGAAGCCGGAACGGCGTGTAGTTCCGCAGATGGCACAGCAGGAAGCTGTCGATGCGGATGCCGCGCAACTCGCGTTCGACGAGGAATTCGATGGTGTGGGGCATAAAGGATGGAATTATACATTCGACACGCCCGCCGCTGCGCGGCACAATGCGGGCGAACGCGAGGATGCCCGTAGAACAAGCGTCCCGCTTGTTCGGCTTGCTCGCGTCGACTGCGCCCGCATTGTGCTACGGGATCCGGGCCTCTCACGAACTCGCGAACAAGGAGAGCCGCATGGACCGCAGACGATTTCTCAAAGAATCGGCACTGGGCGCGAGCGCCCTCGCGACACTGGGCGGCGCCGCCGTGGGGAAAGTCTCGGCGGCCGAACGCGTCCGCGTGGGCGTTGTGGGGGCCGGCGGGCGGGCGCTGTCGCTCAACCTGTCGTTCGCCGCCAATCCCAACGCCGAAGTGGTGGCCATCGCCGACATCGACCCGCGGCAGTTCCCACGGGCCGTCGCCGAAGTGACGAAGCGGCAGGGGAAAGAGCCTCAGGCGGTGAGCGACTTCCGCAAGCTCATCGACGATCCTTCCATCGACGCCCTCGTCGTGGGCACGCCCGACCACTGGCACGCGATCCCCACCATCCTCGCCTGCCTGGCCGGCAAAGACGTGTACGTCGAGAAGCCAGACGGCCACAACATCCTCGAAGGGCAGCGAATGGTCGCCGCCATGCGCAAAGAGAAGCGCATCGTGCAGATGGGGTCGCAGCACCGCTCGACCGAGCGGATGCAGTCGGCCCTGGAGTTTATCAAGAGCGGCAAGCTCGGCCGCTGCCTGTTCGCCAAGTCGTGGGAAAGCGCGCGGCAGGGGGCCATCGGCCGCCCGCCCGACGGTGAGCCGCCCTCGGGCGTCGACTACGACATGTGGATCGGCCCCGCGCCCAAGCGGCCGTTCAATCCCAATCGCTTCCACGGCCGCTGGCGGTGGTTGTACGACTTCGGCACGGGGGATCTGGGCAACGATGGCGTGCACCGGTTGGACATGGCGATCGCCGCGCTGAATGCCGCCTGCGAGGCGCAGGGCGATTCGCCGCTGGGTCTGCCGACGTCGATCCATGCTTCGGGCGGGAAGTGGTACTTCGACGACATGCAGGAGTTTCCCGACACGCTGCAGGCGACGTACGAGTACGGCAGCGGCCAGGTCGAGGACGGCCGTCCGCCGCGGGACAAGAAGATCCTCACTTACGAGCTGCGGATCTGGTGCCCGTACAACATGGAAGGCCTCTCGGAAGGGGCCGCCCTGTACGGCGATGCCGGCTACATGATCCTCGGCAACAACGGCTGGCGGGCCTATGGGCCGGGCGGCCAAGTGATGAAAGAGATGCCGGGCGACAGCCACGAGGCCGCGCACGTGCAGAACTTCATCGACTGCATCAAGAGCCGCCAGAAGCCCTACTGCGACCTCGAAACCGTCGGCCACCCCGCATCGCTGTTGTGCCACGCCGGGAACATCTCGGCCCGCCTGGGCGGCCGGCGGCTGGAGCTCGACGCCGAGACCGAAACCTTCCGCGGCGACGACGAGGCCAACGCGCTGCGCACGCGGCCCGAATACCGCCAGCCGTGGGTCCTGCCGGAGGTCTGAGCCGGAGCATTCGCGGAAGGGGATAAGATGACGGCCGTTGTCCCGAAGGGACTTTTGACAGTAGCCCGGCGATTCATCGCCGGGGCGGATGCACATGCGCATGTTCCAGTCCCGAAGGGACGACTGAAAAGGTGGCACGTCCTTCAGCCGTCCCTTCGGGACTCAAACTCGAGTGGGGGCCGCTTCCCCCGCCAGTGAACTGGCGGGCTACCATCAGTAGTCCCTCCGGGACGCCTACACAGCAGTGCCAGCAATCAGCGGATGTACCGGGGCTGAGCCGAAGAAATCAGGAACCATGCCGCAGTGCACTCGTTGTCAGCGGGAGTACGAGCCCGCGGAGTTGCGCCCGCTGTCGGCTGCAGTGCGCGTCATCGCCTGGCCTTGGACGGCGTTCGCCCGCCGAAACCGGTCTCCCCGGGAGCTTGCCGGCCGTTACTGCCCGCGGTGTCGCAGATTGATTCACGTCTGCGTCGCCGGCGTGGTGCTGATGATTGCGGTCTATGCCACGTATTTCGGCGTCACCCGGTTTATGAACGGCGGTGGTTGAGACCCGCGTTGTGGGATATCCTGTAGCGGCATTGTCGGAACCAGCGGAGAGCGCTCATGACTCACCTCTTGAAGGCACTGTCGTTTCTGGCTCTGTCGGTCACCTGCGCGGCTGCCGGCTTTGGGCAGGAGACGTCCGGCCGGAGTTCCGCTGACGAGGAGTCGATCCATCTGCGGTTCGAGCCGGGGATGCCCGACGCAGCCGAGTTCGCGAACGATTCGGCAGAATCCGAAGATTCATCCGCCGGAAAGCTCATCGTGCCGCCGCCGCCCGAAGCGGGCGAGACAGCCTCCGCAGCGACGCCGAACCGCGGCTGCCTCAGGTTCAACGGCAGCAAATCCATCGCGAAACTGAGCGTCGCGCCGGATCTCTCGAATCACGGCTTCACCTGGGAGGGCTTCTTTCTCACCCCTGCGGCGAACCGCTACGACACTGAAGGCGGTATCGCCGACCGCTTCGTCTCGCAGTTCGTCGACGAAACGGGCGGCAGCACGCGGCTGGCGATCGGCCTCGCCGCCGCGGAAGCCGGCGGGCCGCCGTTGTTGTCGATTGCATTCGCCGGAACGGCCAATTTGCACCGCGGATCGCAGACTGTCGCGGCCGACGTGTGGCACCATTTCGCGGTGGTTCACGAAGGCACCGGCACGAACGGCACGCTGACGTGGTACCTCGATTACGAGCCGGCCGGCCGCCTGACGCTCGACGGGAAGTCGGAACGCACCACCCTCAAGCCACCCGGATCCGCACCGCTGACGATCGGCGCGCGGCTCAAGGCCGACGGCAAAGTCGATCGCGGGTTTCAGGGCCTGCTCGACGAAATCCGCCTCACGCCGCGCCCGCTCGCGCCGGAGGAGTTCCTGCGGGTCGAGGAGCAAGCGTATTCGCACATCGTGCCGGTCGCGATTTACGACGACGTGCCGCAAGACTTCGACTGGGGCATCGCGAAGCTGACGGCGACCGAGACGCTGCTGCATGAATCGCTGTCGCTGGTGGGGCCGCCGCCGCAGTTTTCCGAGCGCGGCATCCAGGCGCCCCGCCGGAATGCGACGGCGCTGTCCAGTTCCCGGGAAGTGGTGCTGCCGGCCGGTCGCTGGCGGTTCCTTGTGCGGACCGCTGTCGATGCGATGTTGACGCTCGACGGCCGGCCGCTCGTAGATGCGCGACTGCGCCCTGCTGACAATCCGCTGGGGGCACTCCCGCGCACGACGCGCGACTGGTTCGCCGAGTTTGTTGCTGACGGGCGGCCGCACCGCCTCATGCTGATCGCCCACTACCCCGCGCCACGAAAGGACCAGCCGAACGATGCGCAACCGCTGTCGGACGATGTGATCGTCTGTTGCGCACCCGTGGGCGATTCCGCATGGCGGCTGGCCGGCGCCGATGAGACCATCGCCGCCAACCCGGGGGAATGGTCGCGTTACCGCAGCCGTGCGCAGCGGTACGTCGCCGCGCTGGCAGACGAGCGCAAGGCGGCGGCGATCGCGCGGGGGGACCGCAAATGGAATGTGCGGCACGAATGGGCACGGCAGCAGGCCGCGGCCTGGCGGCCCAAAACTGCCGTGCCCGCAGACGCCCATCCCATCGATGCCATTCTGGGCCGCCGGTTAGAAGCTGCGGGCATTGCGGCGGCTCCGCTGGTCGAGGATGCGGCGTTTCTGCGGCGGCTCTCGCTCGATGTGCGCGGCCGGATTCCGACGGCCGATGAGGTGGAAGAGTTCCTCAGCGATCGCTCGCCGGACAAGCGAATCCGCGTCATCGACCGATTCCTGTCCAGCGACGAGTGGGCCGACGGCTGGGCCGGCTACTGGCAGGACGTGCTGGCCGAGAATCCCAGCATCCTCAAGCCGACGCTGAACAACTCCGGCCCCTTCCGCCGCTGGATTCACGAGTCGCTGCGCCGCAACCTGCCGATGGACCGCTTCGCGACCGAGCTGATTCTGATGGAAGGCTCCAACGCCGAGGGCGGCACCGCGGGCTTTGCCATCGCCAGCCAAAACGACGCCCCCATGGCGATGAAGGCCCACGTCGTTGCCCGCGCCTTTCTGGCCGTCAATCTGGAATGCGCCCGCTGCCACGACGCGCCTAATGCGCCGTTCGCACAAGCCGACCTGTTCGGCCTGGCGGCGCTGTTGAACGAAAAGCCCATCGCACTGCCGGCGACGAGCATCCTCCCCGAGGTGCTTCCCGGCGGACGCGAGCCGCTGGTTTCCACGTCGCTGGCGGCCGGCCAGCCGGTCGAGCCGGCGTGGACGCTTGACCGGCTTGTTCCAGCGACGGCTGCGGGAAACGACCCGCTGGAGGACAGCCGGCCGCGCCGACTGGTGGCGGCACTGGTGACATCGCCCGCGACGCCGCGATTCGGCGACGTACTCGTCAACCGCGTCTGGCAGCGCTGGTTTGGCCGGGCGCTGGTCGAGCCGGTCGATTCGTGGAGCGAAGCAAGCGCGTCGGCCGAGGGAGAACTCTTACGCGAGCTGAGCTGGCGGTTCGTCGACGCTGGCTACGACCTCAAGGCGCTCGCCCGGCTGATCTTCACCTCCGAGGCGTACCAGCGGGCCGTCGCCGACGCCACGTTGAGCCGCGACACGAAGACGAGCGCTGGCGACGGAGCACTCGCCGCCGACGGGCCAGTCCGCTTCGCCGCCCAGCACCGCCGCCGCCTGACGGCCGAGCAAATCGTCGATTCGCTGCACACCGCCGTCGGCAAACCCTTCGACGCCGAGGAGCTCACGTTCGACCCCAACGAAACGCGCGGTTTCCTCAACCTCGGCACGCCGCGCCGCGCCTGGCAGCTTACTTCGATGTCCAATGAGCGCGACCGGCCTGCGCTCTCGATGCCGGTGAACCAGTCGCTGGTCGACGTGCTGGCGACGTTCGGCTGGCGGGAGACGCGGCCCGACCCGCTCACGCTCCGCGATCATTCGCCGAACGCGCTACAGCCGCTGATGCTCTCCGGCGGACTCTTGTCGCAACGCCTCGTGCGGCTGACGGAAGACAGCCCCGTCACGGAGTTGTGCCTCGAAGACCTCACGCCCGACGAACTCGCGGAGCGGCTGTTTCTGCGAGTGCTCTCCCGCCGGCCCGATGCCGAGGAGAGCGACGCGATCGCAGAGTTGCTCCGGCCCGGCTTCGCGGAGCGCCGCACGGCGGCCGAGAAACCAAAGATGGTGAGAAAGCCGCGGG
Source organism: Planctomycetota bacterium (assembly GCA_019347905.1). Classification (GTDB taxonomy): domain Bacteria; phylum Planctomycetota; class Planctomycetia; order Planctomycetales; family Planctomycetaceae; genus JAHWKJ01. The sequence goes on along the minus strand of JAHWKJ010000193.1, from coordinate 3,628 downwards.
CCCGCGTCGACTGGGACAAGCACCTCGACCCCGAGGCCAGTCTCGAGCTGTTGGAAGCCGAAAGACTGGTCCGCGAAGGCGATCCGCCCACAGTGCGTCTGGTGCCGGAATGGCGGGAGCGCGCCGAAGACGCCCTGTGGTCGCTGCTGAACTCGCCGGAGTTCGTGTTCGTACCGTGATATGCCGACGTAGAGCAAGCGTCTCGCTTGCTCCGAACATAGAATCCGTCGCAACTGTGAACGGCACCCGCACAAGCGAGACGCTTGTGCTACGGCTCGGCACTGGTGAAATGCCGGAGCGGAGAATCGTGCCGCTCCCGGTGACGCCTCCCCGGCCGGCCCATACAATCCGGCCTGCCGCAGGTGTCCCATGCCCGAGACGCACGATCCCCCGATCGACCGCAGCTTCCGGCTGTTTCCCGAACAGGCCTCCAGCGTCGCCGGCGAAGTCGATGCCGTTTATTTCTTCCTGCTGGCGGTCGCCGCGTTCTTCACGGTGCTCATCTTCGTGCTGATCGTGTACTTCGCGCTGCGGTACCGCCGTGGGGCGAATGTCCGCCGCGGCCACGGCGGGCACACCAACTACACACTGGAAGTCGCGTGGTGCCTGGTGCCTTTCGGGCTGACGATGGTGATGTTCTTCTGGGGCGCGAAGGTCTATTACCGGATCAACCTGCCGCCCGCCGAGGCCGCCGAAGTCTACGTGCTGGCCAAGCAGTGGATGTGGAAGTTTCAGCACCCCGAGGGCAAACGCGAGATCGACCGGCTGCACGTGCCGCTGGGCCGGCCGATCCGCCTGAAGATGATTTCCGAAGACGCCATCCACAGCTTTTACGTGCCCGCCTTCCGCGTGAAGAACGACGTGCTGCCGTCGCGCTATACCACCGTCTGGTTCGAGCCGACGAAGCCGGGCGCGTACCACCTGTTCTGCGCCGAGTACTGCGGCACGGGACACTCGAAGATGGTGGGCAAAGTCGTGGTGCTGCGGCCGGCGGAATATGCCGACTGGCTGGCCGGGCGGACGGATGAGCCGCTGGCCGAAGCCGGCCGCCGCATGTTCGAGGGCTTCGGCTGCCATACGTGCCACGATCCCGGTCCGTCGCAGCGGTGTCCTCCGCTGGAGGGCTTGTACGGCAGCCAGGTCCCGCTGGCGGAGGGCGGCTTCGTCGAGGCCGACGAAGACTACATTCGGGAGTCGATCCTCGATCCGCGGGCGAAGGTGCGGGCCGGCTACCGTCCCATCATGCCGACGTTCGAGGAGCAGATCGACGATGAAGAACAGATGATTCTGCTCATCGAATACATCAAGTCGTTGTCCCGCCAGCGGCCGCGCGGCGCTCAATTGCGATCGATGGAGAACGCCGACGAAGCCGCCCCACAGGATCCGCTGCCTCCGCCCGGGGTGCGGCCGCCAATGGATGACATGCCCGAGTGAAGCGACGACCGCTTTGCACCCTTTCGACCTTCGACCTTTTCGACCTTCGACCTTTTCGACCTTCGACCTTTTCGACCTTCGACCCCCGCGCCATGACCGCCGGGCTGCCCCGCAACTATCTCAACGCCAGCTATAGCGTGTGGTCGTGGTTCTTCACCACCGACCACAAGCGGATCGCGATCCTGTACATGGTCTCGATCACGCTGATGTTCTTCGTGGGCGGCGCGGCGGCGGTGCTGTTTCGCCTGGAGCTGATGACGCCCCAGGGCGATCTCTTAATCGCAGAAGATTACAACAAGCTGTTCACGCTGCATGGCGTGGTGATGGTCTTCTTTTTCCTCATCCCGTCGGTGCCGGCGGTGCTGGGGAATTTCCTGTTGCCGCTGATGATCGGCGCCCGCGACCTGGCGTTTCCCAAGCTGAACCTGGCGAGCTGGTACATCTACATGATCGGGGCGCTGTTCACGATCGTGTCGATCGTGGCCGGCGGGGTGGACACCGGTTGGACATTTTATACGCCCCTGAGCACGACCTACTCCAACACGCACGTGATGCTGATGGCGGTCGGCATCTTTGTGGTGGGCTTTTCCTCGGTGCTGACGGGGCTGAACTTCATCGTCACCACGCACACGATGCGGGCCCCCGGCCTCACGTGGTTCAGGCTGCCGCTGTTCGTGTGGGCGCACTATGCGACCAGCATCATCATGGTGCTGGGGACGCCGGTGATTTCGGTCACGCTGCTGTTGGTGGCGCTGGAGCGGGGGCTGGGCATCGGCATATTCGACCCCGGGATGGGCGGCGATCCGCTGCTGTTTCAGCACCTGTTCTGGTTCTACTCGCACCCGGCCGTGTACATCATGATTCTGCCCGGGATGGGAGTCGTCAGCGAGCTCATCACGTGCTTTTCGCGCAAGCACGTGTTCGGCTACGAATTCATTGCGTTTTCCAGCCTGGCAATCGCCATTCTGGGATTCCTCGTGTGGGGGCACCACATGTTCGTCAGCGGACAATCGCTGTTCGCGGGGTTGGTGTTCTCGTTCCTGAGCATGTTCGTGGCGATTCCCTCGGCCGTGAAAGTGTTCAACTGGACCGCCACGCTCCGCGGCGGCTCCATCAGCCTCGAGACGCCCATGCTGTACGCGCTGGGCTTCATCGGACTGTTTACACTAGGAGGCCTGACGGGATTGTTTCTGGCGACGCTGGCCGTCGACGTGCACGTGCACGACACCTATTTCGTCATCGCCCACTTTCATTACATCATGGTGGGCGGCATGGTCATGGCTTATCTGGGCGGCATCCACTTCTGGTGGCCGAAGATTACCGGCCGCATGTATCCCGAATGGTGGGGCCGCGTCTCGGCTGTGTTGATCTTTTTCGGGTTTAATCTCACGTTCTTTCCGCAGTTCGTACTGGGGTATCTCGGCATGCCGCGGCGGTATCATGCCTATGCGGAAGAGTTCCAGGTGCTGAACGTGATGTCTTCGGCCGGGGCGTCGATTCTGGGCGCCGGTTACCTGATTCCGCTGGCGTACTTGTTGTGGTCGCTGAGGCACGGCCGCCGGGCCGGACCCAACCCGTGGGACGCGGTCGGGCTGGAGTGGCAGACGCCGTCGCCGCCCACCACGCACAACTTCGAGCGGCCGCCGGTTGTCCCGAATCGGCCGTATGACTACGATCCCGGGGAACACGCGGTTTCCAGCCCCGGCACTCCCAGCGGCGCGCCGGAACGCATTTGAGTCCGAACGGACGGGAGATCCTGCACCGTGCCCGGGAACGGAAAGACTCCGCTTGCGCAGGTCTCAGAGGCTGCAGCGCTCGAACTCGTCGCCGAGATGATGGCCGTGCCCGGCAAGAGCCGGCAGGAAGCCCGCATCGCCGCTCTCATCCGCGAGAAGTTGACAGCGGCCGGCGTCGACGAGGCCTCGATCGAGCACGACGACGCCCACCGGCGGATTCCCGGCGGGGGTGAAGTCGGCAATCTGATCGTGCGGCTGCCGAGCACGCGGCGCGGCCCGCGCCGGCTGCTGATGGCCCACATCGACACCGTCCCCTTGTGCGTGGGCAGCCGGCCCGTACGCGACGGTTCGATCTTCCGCGCCCGCGATCCGCACACCGCCCTCGGGGCCGACAACCGGGCGGGAGCGGCGGTCGTGCTCAATACAATCCTCGAAATCCGCCGGCAGAAGCTCGATCA
>JAHWKJ010000192.1 GCA_019347905.1 Planctomycetota bacterium | reverse complement strand
CGACCTTCCCTCCATAAACTTCGCCGATGCACTGATGCCCGAGACAGACGCCAAGCACCGGCACGCGCGGGCCGAAGCGGGCGACGACTTCTTTCGAGAGGCCGGCTTCGGCGGGCGTGCAGGGACCGGGCGAGATGATGATCCGCTCGGGGGCCAGCGCCTCGATCTCGTCCAACGTGGTCTGGTCGTTGCGTGCCACGCGGATGTCGAGGCGGGAATCGATCTCGCCCAGCCTCTGCACGAGGTTCCACGTGAACGAATCGTAGTTGTCGACGACGAAGATCACATTCTGACAATCGCCGATGCCCGCGGCCTCGTCAAGCACCGGCCAGTGTCGCTTCGGCGGCGGCTGCAAGGGCGTCGCGGCCCACGCGGTGGCAGAAATTGCCGAACGATTCGCCGTTCACCCGCTCCGCCTTCCAATAGCCGAACAGCGGGGAGAGCGTCTCGCCCAGCTCGTCCAGGCCGACAAGATCGCGATACAGGAAGGCCATCCGCGTGCCTTCGGCGTTGCCGCCCAGAAACAGCGTGTACTTGAGCTTCCCTTTGCCGACGAGACCGATGTCGGGCGTGTAGGGGCGAGCGCAGCCGTTGGGGCAGCCGGTCATGTGGACGGCGATCCGCTCGCCGCTCAGGCCTTGGCGGGCCAGTTCGGCTTCGATCTGATCCATCGCCTGCGGCATCACGCGTTCGGACTCGGTGACCGACAGGCCGCACGTCGGCAGCGCCGGGCAGGCCATCGAGTACCGCCGGGCCAGCGTCAGTTCGCTGGCCGCGGGCACGCCGTGGTCGGCAAGAACGCGGTCGATCTCGCCGCGCTGGTTCGGCGCGACGTCGCACAACAGCACGCCCTGCATCGGCGTGAGGCGGGCCGGCAGGCGGTACTTTTCCAGAATCGTCCGCAGGGCCGTCTTCACCCGCAGGTCGCCTTGGTCCTTGATGCGGCCGTTCTCGACATTCACGCCCAGGAACCAGCGGCCGTCGCCCTGCTCGTGCCAGCCCATGTGGTCATCGACGTCGGTCACGTCGGCCGGATGCGGCTCGGGGAGCTTGTGCCCGTAATATTCCTCGACCTTCGACTTGAACTTCTCAATGCCCCAGTTGGCGATCAGGTACTTCATGCGGGCGACCTTGCGGTCGGCGCGATTGCCGAAGTCGCGCTGCACCTTGACAATCGCCTCGGCCACGTCGAGCACCTGCTCCGGCGTGACGAATGTCATCCGCTTCGCAATGGCCGGAAACGTGTGCTTCTGCGCCGGCGTGACGCCCATGCTCCCGCCCACGACGACGTTGTACCCCACGATGGCATCCCGCTCGACGATCGCCAGAAAGCCCAGGTCGTTCGAGTAGACGTCGACGCAGTTGTCTTCCGGCAGCGCGAAGGCCGTCTTGAACTTCCGCGGCAGGTACCGCGTCCCGTAGATCGGCTCTTCGACCGGCTTGAACTCCGTGACGTCGGTCCGTTCGCCCGCGCCGTCCTCGATCCAGATCTCGTAATAGGCGGTGGTGCGCGGCTTGAGGTGCTCGGCGACGCGGTCGGCCATCCGCTGCATCTCGTCGCGGACGGCATTGTTGCGGAGGGGCGCCGGGCAGCACATGACGTTGCGCTCGACGTCGCCGCACGCCGCCAGCGTGGTGAGCTGCGTGTGGTTGATCTCGCGGATGGCGCTCTTGAGGTTCTGCTTCAACACGCCGTGAAGCTGCAGCCCCTGCCGCGTGGTGATGCGCAACGTCCCGTTGCCGTATTTCTCGCCCAGGTCCAGCTCGGCCAGAAGCTGCTCTGCAGAGATCTTCCCACCCGGGACGCGGGTGCGGACCATGAACATCCACGCCTTGTCGCTCTTGTCCTTGCGGCCCGGGGCGGACCGTTCATCGCGGTCGTCCTGCTGGTAGCTGCCGTGGAACTTCAGAAGCTGGCTGGCCTCTTTGGAAATATGATCAGCGTCGCCGGCAAGCTCTTCGGCGAGCGTGCCGCGAAGCTGCCGGCTGCCTTCCTTGAGGTGTTCGACTCCCGAAAGTCCTTCAGAATCGGCCATGAGCAATTCGTCCCGCGAAGCGAACAACAAGCGCCCGACGCGCCGAGTATAGTGCCCGCCCCACATGCGACAAAAGCCGACTTTCAGCCCCACGGGGCGCGGCTCACTCTGCTGGCAGGAATCTGACGCAAAGACGCGAAGGCGCAAAGGACCCGCAAAGGCAGAATGGGGCGGGCGGTAATACGCAGGACTTGATCGAGCCGCGCGACCGGCTCACTTCGTCCCGACGCAGTACAGCGCCGCATCTGTCCGCAGCAGCAGTTGGCCGTTGGAAGGCACGGGGCACGCGTTGGCGCGGCTGTCGTCGCCCAGGTCGTTGTGGGCCAGGAGCTCATACTCTGGCTTTGCGGCGATGACGTACGTGCCGTTGTTCTGCGACTGGCAGTACAGCTTGCCGTCGGCCAGCGTCAGCGAGGAGTACACCGTGCCGGGGCGCGGCGCGAGACGCTCCTGGTAGACGAGTTCGCCGGTCGCCGCGTCGAGGCAGATGGCGGTTCCCTGCCGCTCGTGCACCCAATACAGGTGGCCGTCGTGGTACACCGGCGAGGAGACATTGGAGCCCTTGTTGGTGCGCCACAGCACGTGCGACTCGGTGACGTCGCCGCGGCCGCCGGCCTTCACCGCGGTGCCGGTGTTCGTGCGGCCGCCGATCGCATACACGATGCCCTCGTGGGCGACGGGGCTGGGGCAGACGTAGTCGTGAATGCCTTCGGCCCGCCACAGCTCTTCACCGGTCTCCGGCTTGTAACCCAGGATCCAGTCCTTGGCGCTCACCACCAGCTCCGTTCCGCCGCCGGGGACTTCGACCAGGATCGGCGTGGTCCACGAACTTCGGATGTCGTCGGCCCGCCAGACTTCGCGGCCGGCCTTCCGGTCGAGAGCGATCAGTGAGCGGCTTTCCACGCTGGCGTTGATGATCACCAGGTCCTTGTAGAGTACGGGGGAATTCGACGAACCCCAGCCGTTGACTCCGTCGCCGACCGAAGCATTCCAGACCTGATTGCCGTCCAGATCGAGGCAGTACACGCCCGAGCGGCCGAAGAACACGTAGAGGTGCTCGCCGTCGGTGGCGATCGTGCTGGAACTGAATCCGTGCCGGGCGCCGTTGCCCTGGTATTGCGACTCGCCGCGGCCTTCGAGGTTCGGCTCGAAGTCCCTCTTCCACAGGATTTCGCCGCCGCGGCGATCGACTGCGACGACGTGCCGCATGAGATCGCTCTGCTCGCCAGGCTCGCCCTCCTCGGCGCCGTAGCCCGTGTAGCATGTCACAAACACGCGCTCGGCGGCGACGACGGGGCTGGACGTGCCGGGGCCCGAAAGCTCGGCGTTCCAGACGACGTTCTCCTCACTCGACCATTCGACCGGCAGGCCGGTGACGTCACTGGCGCCGCTGCCGCCGGGGCCGCGGAAGCGGGTCCATTCCTCGGCCGAAAAGGCCGTGGCAGTCACAACGATCAACAGCAGCGACGATCCACGCAGCAATCGCAACATGGCGGGAAATCCTTCAGGCGGTGGGAGTGAGGGCGGGCGGTGGAGGGCGGTCAGCGGTCAGCTTTCAGCGATCAGCAGTGAGTGGACGAGGTCGTTTGACTTGCTGGGTGCACATCCGCTGCAAGCTGATCGCTGAAGGCTGAAAGCTGACCGCTACATCCGCTTCAGGATACATCGCCCGCGCGTCCACGCTCAATCGAGCAGCCGGCGCGACGGATCGGGGGCCGCGGAGCGGCGGCGCAAAAAAACTCCCACCGGACTGGTGGTCCGATGGGAGCTGTTTCGCGTGCCTCGGGTGCTTACGGATAAGTGCCGGCGATAGATTCCCCAAACGGTGGCACGCGTATGATGCACTTGATTATTGGCGCCGCAGGCGAATCGGTCAAGCGCAAGCGAAGTCAATGGATGGCCGGCCCATAGGTCCGCATGGTGCTGGACCGCGCGAGTCATCGCGATCGCATGGATTGTGCTGCCCTGTTGCCACCCATGCGATCGGCGTCTTCCGACCCCGCCGCCGTTGCTTGTTCCGCCTGTAACGGCTGGTGAAGCGGCATCGCCGGCTGAGTGATCCGGCGGTTTGACCCCTCTTCGGGCGCGACCTATATTCGACTGCGCCGCGGAGCACCGGGCGGCGCAGAGAATTCAATTTTCACGGCGAAGCAGCCTCGCGTCCACCGCCCTACCCGCAGGCAGGCGTGGCGGCAGTACCAGCGGCTTTCCGTCGAGGGGGTATCGAATGGCGTCCGCTCTGTTGCGTCTGCGCTGGCTGAGCCTGTTCCTGCTGGCGTGTCTATCGGCAACCGGCGGCTTTGTTGCCGTTCCCAAGGCGGCCGCTCAGTCGGCCGCGCGCGCCGAAGACGATCGCCTCGCCGTGCAGACCGGCGCCCGGCTGGAGCGCGGCCGTCGCTGGCTCGACGCGATCGAGCATTACGAAAAGACGCTCCGCCGCTGGCCCGACAACCAGCAACTGCGCTACGGCCTGCGGCGGTCGAAGATCCACTTCTCGATCGACCGACGCTACTCCGACCGCAGCTTCGAGACATCGCTGTTGCCGCTCTCGCGGCACGCGGCGCTCGATCGCTTCGACGAGGTGCTGTACCAGGTGAAGCTGAGCTACGTCGAGCCGGTGAGTTCGACGTCGTTCGTCGCGCACGGCACGGAGAGCCTGTATCTCGCACTCGCTGACGAGAAGTTCGAGCGGGCGAACCTGCAGGGCGTCGATGCCGAGCGGGTGCAGAAACTGCGGGCGGTGCTTCGCGAAAAGTACTGGAATAAGCCCGTCTCCGACCGCGGCAATGCCCGCCGCACTGTCGAAGAAATCTGCGACCTGTCGGCCGCGACCGTCGGCCTTTCGCCCGGCGCGGTGGTGATGGAATACATCTTCGGCGGCTGCAACGCGCTCGACGATTACAGTGCCGTGCTCACGCCCGACCGGCTGACCGATCTGCACGGCAACATCGACGGCGAGTTCGTCGGCCTGGGCATCGAGATGAAGGCCGAAGAAGGCCGGGGAATGCTGCTGGTCAACGTGCTGCCGGAGAGCCCGGCGGCCGAAGGCGGACTGCGGCGAGGCGATCACATCGTCCGCGTCGACGGCATCGACTGCCGCTGGATGACGACAGACGAGGCCGCGCGACTGCTGCGGGGCCGCTCGGGCAGCACCGTGCGGCTGGAGTTCGAGCAGGCGACGGGCGAGCGCACCGCCCGCAACACGTTCACCCGACGGGCCGTGCAGGTGAAGAGCGTGCCGGTCGCCCGCATGATCGATCGGGAGCGGGGCATCGGCTACGTCCAGATGACCGGCTTTCAGCGCACGACCACCGAAGAACTCGACGCCGCTCTTCGAGATCTTCAGCGGCAGGGAATGCGGTCGCTGATCTGGGACCTGCGCGGCAATCCGGGCGGCCTCCTGCCGGTGGCGGCGGAAGTGGCCGACCGCTTCGTCGGAGAGGGACTGGTCGTTTCCACCCGCGGCCGTTCGAACGAGCAGAACGAGACGTTTTCGGCGCATGCGGCCGGCACTTGGCGCGTGCCGCTGGTGCTTCTCGTCGATGAAGACAGCGCCAGCGCCAGCGAGATCGTGGCCGGGGCTATCCGCGACCATCGCCGCGGGACGATCGTGGGCCGCCGCACGTATGGCAAGTGGTCGGTGCAGACGATCATGCCGCTGCGCGGGGGTACGGGGCTGCGTCTGACGACCGCCCGCTTCTATTCGCCTTCGGGCCGCTGGCTCGGCAAGGTGGGCGTCGAGCCGGACGTCGCGGTCGAACTGCCGGACGAGCACCAGACGTTTTATCGCGGCACAGGCGAGGTCGATCTGGAGACGGACCGCGACCTGCAGAAGGCGCTGGATCTGTTGCGCCGCCAAGCCGCGTGAAGCTGCCACCGTTTAGCCGCGACTCGCCAGAGGAGCGCTCTTCCCCGTTACAGCCAGAGCGCTCCTCTGGCGAGTCGCGGCTAAACAGTCACAGTCGGGTGGCGAACAGCGCCAGAATGACGAACGCGACAAATGACAGCACGCGCCAGCACAGCGTGCAGACAACAAAAATCACTTCCATCATCGCGTTCGTCCCCGACAGTCAACGGCCCGATCCGATTGGTCCTGTCGGTCATAGCACCTGGCGGCGGTGCGACGCAACACCAGCCCGTCCCGAGGCGGTCGGGACCTTGCCCGCCTGCAGCCGTCGTGGCCAAGCAGTCCCAAAGCTGACAGAATGCGCCTGCGGACCGCGTCGGCCGCGCTTCAACCGTCTTCGAGTCTGTGGCTCATGCATCGCTTGCTGTACTGCACATTCGCCGTTGCGCTGGCGGCGTCGAGCGCGCTGGCGGCACCGCCCGCAGCTCAGTGGCGCGGCGGCGGCCGAGCGGCCCGGCCCGCGACCGATCTGCACGGCGACCCGCTGCCGTTAGGGGCCGCGGCGAGGTTGGGGACCACGCGGCTGTGCCAGGCGGGAACGGCGCTGGCCTTCTCACCGGATTCGCGGCTGCTGGCCGTGGGCGACGCCGAGGGCAGAATCGCGCTGTGGAACGTCGAAGACGGCCGCCGCGCGGGAACGCTCGCGGCCGATCCGCCGGCACGTGTGACGGGCGTTGGTTTTACGACGGTGGGGCGTCCCCGAGTGGCGGCCAGCCTGAGCGATGGCCGGTTGTGCTACTGGAACCTTCCCATGGAGCTGCCGCCGCCGGGCAGTGCGGCCGCATACGAGCCGCTCGGAACCCCGGCCACGACGCAGGTCGATACGGCGCTGCTGCGGATGGCCGTCGCTCCGGATGGCCGCCGGCTGGCAGTTGCAGCGCGGGGACTGGTGGAGTACGTGGCGCTCGCCGACGCACTCGACCAGACGGTGGGAGAGACATGGCGCGGCCTCACGCGCGGCACGGAGGGCCTGACCTTCGCACGCGACGGCCGGCAACTCGCGATCGTGGACGACGAGGCCGTGTGGTTTCACGACATTCAGAGCGGAGAGCCAAGCCGTCCGCCGCTGAAGCATGGCGGGACGGCGCCGACCCCAATTTCCCTCTCGGCCGACGGCTTGATCGCCATCGGCGGCCCGGCCCTCCGGGTGATGCGGCTGACTGACACAGGGGCGGAACCGGTCGGGCTCGACGCCATTCCGGACGCACGCGTGGTGGGAGTTGCGTTCGCCCCGCGCGGAGGGCAACTGGCTGTGCTGTTCGAACGTGGCCCCGGGCTGCTCCTGGACGTCGACCATCCCGGCGGAAAGCGTATTGTCGAACTTCCCGGCCCGGGACACACGCGACTTGCACCCTCCTGGTCGCCGGACGCTGAGACGCTCGCGGTGCCGACCGCAACCCGCGAACTTATGCTCTGGAACATCAACAGCGGGCGACAGCAGTTCGGTGATGCGCTGCCCGCCGCCACCCGCGGCTTGACGTCCGTTGCAGTCTCCCGGGACGGGAACACCATCTATACCGGATCGATTCACGGCGACGTGTGCGCGTGGGACGCCCACAGCGGCGAACTGCAGCGGGTACTGTCTCGTCGCCCCGTGGCCGGCGAGGAGCAGCGCGCAGAGTCCGCAGTCGGCACCGCGTCCGTGGACGCGCTCGCGGTGGTGGAAACGGGCGGGGTGCTGGCGCTCTGCCGCGAGGAAATCTCCTGCTGGCGGGGCGAGCAATCGGTTGTGAAATCCCGGCTCGACGCCCTCCGGGTTTCGCCCCGTGCTGCTGCGTTCTCGCCTGACGGCAAACTCCTCGCGCGTTTCGATGGAAAGCCGCCGATCGGGCTGTTCGATGTCGAGACCGGCCGCCAACTGGCGATGCTCGACGAGGGCGTGCATGCCGATCATCTGGCGTTCTCGCTCGACAGCCGCCGCCTCGCGGTCGCTCGCTACGGTCGGCTGTACCTGTTCGATACGGCGGGCAGCGAAGTGTGGAAGGAACGGCTGGAAGGCACCGTCCGCCATCTGGCATTCACACCGTCCGGCCACGCAATGCAGGTCGTCGTCGATTACGAAGGCGTGTTGTGGGTCGATGTGAAGACCGGCGGCGTCACGCGGCCGTTCGCGCTGCCCGAGCGCTCGCGCGGCGGTGGGGACGAGCGGCTGCCGATGGCCCTCACACCGGACGGTACGCTGATCGCGCAGGCCAACAGTGACCGCACGATTGCGATTCGCGAAGCCACTACGGGACAGGAAGTGCTGTTGCTGGCCGGCCATGAGGGCGCCGTCACCGCGCTGGCGTTTTTCGATCGAGGGCGGCGGCTCGTGTCCGTCAGCAGCGATACCACCGGGGTGGTGTGGGATCTGCTGGACCCGCGCCGCAGCTTCAGACCGGCATCCGGCGAGCCGCTGACCGCGCAGCAAGCGGCCGCACTGTGGGAACAACTCGGCAGCGCCGACGGCCAGGCCGCCTGGAGCGTGCTGGTTTCGCTCGCCCACCAGCCGGACGAGGCGCTGGCCCTGCTGGCCGATCCGCCCAGCCAGGAAGGGCAGATCGCCGGATGGATTGCCGACCTCGACGCCGCCGAATCGACGGCGCGCAGCGCGGCCTACCGCAAATTGTTCGCCCTCAGCGTGCAGGCGGAAGCGGAACTGAAAGCGGCACTCGAGCAGACGCTCTCGGCCGAAGCGGCGGCGCGGATCCGCCGGCTGCTCTCGCGGCTGGAAGGTCCCGCCCGCCGGCTCGAAGCCCACCGGCTGATGCTCGCCCGCCGGCACCGCGGACTGCGATCGGTGCGTCTGCTGGAATGGATTGGCACGCCACGGGCAATCGAGCTGGCGCGGCGGCTGGCGGAGACGCATGTGGATGAACTCGTCCGTGCCGAAGCCGGCCGCGCCTGCGGGCGCCTGAATGTCGAATGACGCAGGGGGAAGGGGTCAGACCCCTTTGCGGAAGAGCGATTGCGAATGTGGCGAGACGCTAATCCGCAAAGGGGTCTGACCCCGTTCGAATGCCGAAATCCGAAGGACGAATCACGATTGACGTCACCGAAACCACCATCGGCAACGTGCTGACGCGCACCAGCGGCTACCTGCGGACGGTGACTTCGCATTCGCTGCAGCCGTACCGCGGGTGTTCGTTCGGCAATTCGCTGTGCGGCGCGGGTTGCTACGTGCAGCACAGCCGGCACCTGCTGGGCGGGCGCCCCTGGGGGAGCTTTCTCGAAGTCCGCACCAACGCCGCCGACTCGTACCGCCGCCATTACGAACGCGAGCGCCGCTGGGCGCGGGCGAAGGGGTCAGACCCCTTTGCGGACGAGCGATTGCAAGTGTGGCGAGACAATAATCCGCAAAGGGGTCTGACCCCGTTCGGCGGCCGGTTCTCGATCTTCTGTTCCAGCGCCACAGACCCGTTCGTGCCGCAGGAGACGCGCTTCGGTGTGACCCGCGCCGTGCTGGAAACAATGCTCGACGTGCCGCCCGACGAACTGGTCCTGCAGACGCATTCGCCAATGGTCGCGGACTACGTCGAGCTCTACCGCGAGTTGAGCTGCAAGTGCGACCTGAGGGTGCACGTGTCGATCGAGAGCGACCGCGACCGTCTTCCCGGACTGCCGCCGCCGGCCGCTGCGGTCGCACGCCGCTTCGAGGCCTGCCGCATTCTGCGTGAGGCCGGCATCCAGACTGTGGTCACTGTCTCGCCGCTGCTGCCCATCGAGCGGCCGCATGAGTTCTTCCACCGCATCTCCGCGTGCGCCCACGCCGTGGTGATCGACCACTTCATCGGCGGCGACGGCTCGGCCGACGGCTCGCGCACACTCCGCACGCCCATGCCCGAAGCCATGCGGCGTGTCGATCCCCACTCCACGTCGCTTGGATACCGTGAGGCGATGGTCGAAATCGCACAGCGGCACTTGCCCGGCCGCGTGGGCGTCGGCCTCGACGGCTTCGCGAGACGCTATTTGACGCCCACGCCGCAGGACGCATTAGCCGATGCTTCGCCTGGTCAGTGACGAAGACCTTCACCGCGCCGGCGTCGTCCACGCAGAACGCTCCGCGATCCGCGGCGGGGCCAGTTCGCTGGCAGCGTGCCCGATCCGCGGTTCTTCCCGCGCCGCGTGTCCCACCACCGACACCGGCTCGCGAGAGAAAGCCACGCCTCCCAGTTCACGCGCGAGCGCGGCCGCTCCCGGGTGCTGCGCGTCGAGCGCCAACGCCGTCGCCAGTCCCCGCCGCGCCTCGTCCGCTTCGCCGTTCCTGAGCCGGGCGAAGGACAGTTCGTACCACTGGTCGGCGGTGAGGCCCGGCTGGAGTGCGGCGGCGGCGGTGAACGCTTCCGCGGCTTCGCGCCAGCGGCCCCGCGAGGCA
>JAHWKJ010000191.1 GCA_019347905.1 Planctomycetota bacterium | reverse complement strand
ACGGCAGCGGCGCCCGGCTCGTGCTCCGGCCGCTCACACTACCGGCTCGATGCGCCCGGACGCTTCCGGCTCGCGAAACGGCTTCGAACAGCGGCGCGCGAGCGGCCGTCACATCGTGGACACGTTTCCCACGCGCTCGCCGCGGCTCTGCGCGATGCTCGAAGAGCTCGACGTGGCGGCGCGGCACGACGTGACGATTCTCTTGATCGGCGAAACCGGCTCCGGCAAGACGCACCTCTCGCGGCTGATTCACGACGTATCGCCACGCAACGACGAGCCGTTCCTGCACGTCCCCTGCGGTGCGCTGCCGGCCGAACTGATCGAGAGCGAAATGTTCGGACACGTCAAAGGCGCATTCACCAGCGCCCATGCGGACAAAGACGGGAAGTTCATCGCCGCCGGCCGCGGCACGATCCTGCTCGACGAGATCGACGTGCTCGGACCGGAGCAGCAGGTCAAGCTGCTGAAAGTCATCGAGACGGGCGAGTTCGAGCCCGTCGGCTCGAACCAGACGCTCAAGAGCCGCGCCCGGCTGGTGGTCGCCAGCAATCTCGACTTGCAGCCGCTCGTGCGGCAGGGCAAGTTCCGGCCGGACCTTTACTACCGGCTGAACATGTTGAAGTTCGAGCTGCCGCCGTTGCGGGAAAGGATCGGCGACGTGGTGCCTTTGGCGAAGCAGTTCATCGAGCGGCTGGCCGCGAAGCACGGCCTGGAGATCGAGTTCGTCGACGACGGCTTCTACCAGGCGTTGGAGCGCTACCCCTGGCCGGGGAACGTCCGCGAGCTGGAGAACGTGATGCAGCGGGCGGTGATCTTCGCGCGGGACGGCCTGCTCACGGCGCAGCAGCTTCCCTCGCACGTGCTGGCCGGCGAAGCCGGGCCGGGCAACGATCCATCGATTCGCTTCGCCGGAGACGACGAGGAGAGCCTGGAAGGCCGCATCGCCCACACCGAGCGGCAGATCATCGAGCAGTCGCTGTCGCGGAACAATTTCAGCCGCACGAACACGGCCCGCGAGCTCGGGATCAGTCGTGTCACGCTGTACAACAAGATGAAGAAGCACGGGATGATGTGAAGGCGCGACTGCAATCTGTTTTTGACGCAAAGGCGCGAAGGCGCAAAGGCTCGCAAAGTGTTTAAGATTCAGGGCTGCCGGTGTGGTTGCGGGAGTAGAGCCAGGAGCGGAGGAAGGCTTCGTCCTTGAATGTCCTGGCGAGGTCGTCGGCGAGTTGGGCGAACAGTTCGCGGTGGCGGTCTAGTCGCTCGTCTTCGGAAAGTGGCGCGGCTTCGCCCGTGATCGGCAGCCGCTGCCGCCATAGCAGCGAATCGACCAGCCGGCGGCGCAGGAAGTCGAAGACGTCGAGGGCCGCCGGGGCCAGTACGCCGGCGGCGATCGAAATGGCGTGGGTCTTCGCGCGGGCGACATGCCACCAGCCGTTGGGAATGTACAGCCAGTCGCCGGCGGCCAGCAGGCACTGCATCAGGGGCGATTGCTCGCGTTCGAACTTCATGTCTCGCGGCAGCGTCTCGATGAGCGGCCAGGGATTGACGGTGTTCTTCCGCAGCGAATACTCCTTCTCGCCGGCGGTCTCGATGATAAACACGTCCTCAGCATCGTAGTGCCAGCCGAAGCCCTGCTGCCCGGCCGGCGTCGCATACAGGTGGACGTCGACGGGCGCGGCGAAATCGCGCGACAGGCCTTCCGCGAGTTGAGCCAGCCGCTCGTCGTGCCGTTCGGCGTGGCGGACCAGCAGCGTCCAGCCCTCGTCGAAGAAATGGCGGGCTGCGTCCAGCGTGCGGGGGAGCGGTCCGTCGTAGCGGCGGCCTTCGCGGGCGAGCATGAGGTCGGCGTCTGGGGCGGCCAATGACCGCTCGATCGTCGACCAATCGGCCAGGTTACAGAGGTCGGCGGCCGGCTGAAGCCGGCCACTACGAGCGGTGGCCGTGCCGGCCATCGAGAACGGCTGCCGCGCGAAAACTTGCTCCAGGAAGAACGCCGGGGAAGTGTCGCCCAGCAGTCGTTCGAGCGTCATGGCGCTTCGGCAATCCAGAGTGCCGCGGGAATGGACTCGAGGGCTTTCGCGACGGGAAGGCCGCCATCGGCGGGATAGTCGAGAGTTTCGCGAGTGAGGGCCGAACGGTAGCGGCGGCCGACGAACTGCTCCGGCAGTCGCATCCAAGTGTCTCCCCAGACGGCTTCTCCCACCGGCGCATCGAGCGGCGATGAGACCAGCCCCGTGGTCAACTGCGGAACGAGCACGATCATCGCGCGCTCTTCGTAGGAGCGGGCAAAGGCCAGCAGCCGCCCCGCGTGCTGGCCTTCGGCCTCCAGCGGCTGGTAGTCGCCGGCGGCGAACAGCGCCGGATGCTCGCGGCGCGCGTGCAGGGCCGCGCGGATCGCGAGCAGCTTGATCCGCCCGTCTTCCGGCCGCTCGACCAGCTCGGCCAGCACGCGGCGGCGGTCCTCGTCGGAGGTTTCCAGCCGCAGCACCAGGTCGTCGAGCACGCGCTGCCGGTGGTCGTAGTCGACGGGGCGGCGGTTGTCGGGGTCGACCAGCGAGTGGTTCCACAGTTCGTCCCCCTGGTAGAGGTCCGGCGTGCCGGGCGCGGTGAACTGCACCAGCGTGCGGCTGAGTGCGTTCCAGCACCCGTGCCGTGCAATGCGCCCGCACAGAACGTGCACGTCGGCGAGGAAGGGCGATTCGCGACCGCGCTCGGGGTCGACGGCCGCGCGAAGGAACTCCGACAGCGCTTGTTCGTATTGCGGATTTCCCTTCACCCAGCTCGTGCGCGTCTTGGCTTCGCGCACGGCCTTCAGCATGTACTGGTCGAGACGGTCGCGCAGTTCGGCCAGCGCTTCAGGTCCAGGAAAGCCGCCGTCGGCGTCGAGCGGATCGGGAGCGGGCCAGATACCCAATAGCGTCTGGTAAGCCAGAGACTCCGCCGCGCGGTCGGGCGCGACGCGGCCGCTTGCGCGGCGGCGGTGGGGGCGGTTGAGCCGCCGCCAGCGCTCGACGTAGCTCTGCCACAACCGCGGCAGCTCGCTGAGCACGTCCAGCCGACTGCGGACGTCGGCGCTGCGCTTCGTGTCGTGCGTGGTGGCGGCCAGCATGCTGGAGGGCGCGGACCGGGCGCGGTAACAATTTTCTGCGTGGAGGTGTTCGAGGGCGAGGTCGAGCGGCACGTCCGGCTCGCTGCCGACTTCGTTGCGCGACGCGAGCGGCACCCACGCATACAGCGCCGTATCTTCGACGCCTTTAGCGGTGGCCGGCCCCGTCAACTGCTGAAAGCGCTCGATGAAGCTCACGCGTTCCTGGTGCTCGTTCTCCGGCAGCGCATCCGCATTCTTCAACAGCAGCACGGTCTCGAGGAAATCGATGGCCTCTGCGGGAGCGCGGCGGGAATCGCGCGCCCCGGCCAGCGCGACTTCGAGCTGCGCGCGTTCGGCCGCGGAAGCGACCCGCCGCTGGGCCGTGATGTATGTGCGGTACACCGGCAGCGCGACCACCGTTTCGACGATCGCGGACACCAGCGAATGCATGGTGAGATGCGAATTCGCCGGGTTGTAGCGGGCCAGCCGCAACAGCAGATCCGCCAGCCTCCCGACGAACGCCGACAGGTCGTGCCGCAGGATCCTCCGCTTGCCCCAGGCGGCGACGTCTTTGAACTCCAGGGGACGGCCGAGCATCTGCTGGTAGGCTTCGACCAGCTCGCCGAAGCCTTCCCGCAGCAGAAACACGTCTTCGAGCTGGTTCAGGAACTCGTAGCCGGTGGTGCCTTCGACGGGCCATTCGGGCGGCAATCGTTCGTTGTGACCGAGAATCTTCTCGACGTAGATGCGAAAGGGGCGGCCTGTGTCGATTCGGTCGGCGACCAGCCCGCGCAGCCGCTCCAGGTAACTCAGCGGGTCGCGCAAACCGTCGATGTGATCGACCCGCACGCCGTCGAGCACGCCTTCGCGAATCCAGCGGGCGATGAGGGCGTGCGTCTCCTCGAACACCTGCGGGTCTTCCTGCCGGATCGAAATCAGGTCGTTGATGTCGAAGAACCGGCGGTAGTTGATGCCGCGGGCCGCCATCCGCCAATACACCAGCCGGTACGACTGCGCATCGAGCAGCTTGCGCAGCCGGCGGCGGCCTTCGTCGCCCTCGCCAAAGGTCTGGGCCGTGGCTTCGGCCCAATCGTGGATCAGCGGCGAAAACTCGATGAGCTGCGCGAGCCGCGCGAGGCACCGCTCGGCTTCGTCGATGGGAATGTTCACGCGGCGGCGCATCCGCACGGTGCGGCGTGGCAGCCGGCGAAGCTCCGCCAGCACGTCTTTGAGCTCGGCCAGCATGCTATGGCCCGGCTCCAGTGCGGCCTCCAGGCGCTCGAGACCGAAGCGGCAGATCGCCGGCACGGTGGCCGGATCGAGGGGAAACACGTGGTCCCAGTAGCGCACGATGAACCGGCCCTCGAACCAGACCACGCGGATTTCGCCGGCGGCCAGCACGCGCGGCAGCGGCTGTCCCAGAATGGGCACCAGCACGCGGCCGAACGATTTGGGATCCGGCAGCCGCCAGTCGATGTCGAACCAGCGGGCGTACTGCGACGCGGGGCCGTATTTCAGCACGTCCTGCCAGTAGCGGTTCTCGTGGCCGGCCGCCATGTGATTGGGGACGATGTCGAGCACGAGGCCCATGCCGTGGGCGTGCAGCGTCTCGGCCAGCTCGCGAAAAGCGGTTTCGTCACCGAGATCGGGATTGACCGCTCCCGGATCGACGACGTCGTAGCCGTGGGTGCTCTCGCCGCGGGCGCGCAGCACCGGCGAACTGTAGACGTGCGTGACGCCGAGCCGGCTGAGATAGGGCACAATGGCCCGCGCATCCTGAAAGCGGAAATCGCGGTTGAACTGGATGCGATAGGTGGCCGCGGGGGCGGGGCTGCCGTTCATCATTCCACTCGCAGCGAGAGCTTCTCCCCCACCGCCCGCAGTCGGTTGGCGCCGTCAGCCGCAAGCGGCGGCTCGCCATCGCCCGCCCGCGCGCGGCGCAGCAGATCGTAAACGACATTCTGCACGCGGAACAGATTGACGGCAAAAGGCATGGTCAGGGCGAGATCCACAGCCTGATCGAGCCGCGCCAGGCGTTCCGCGTCGCCAGGATTGTTCCGCACGGCCTCCGCGCGCTCTTCGAGGGTCTGCTGCAGCGTGTAGCTGAGGCCGGCTTCGTCGAGTGCGGCCTGCCACAGGCGGGCTCGTTCCAGCAACGTCCGCACGCGTTCCAGCTTCAGCTTCGGCTCGCGGAGCGCCTTCTTCAGATCGATGTTGAGCACGACCTGCGCCGTCGTGCGGAACTCCACGGGCAGGGGGTTGCCCAACTCTGACAGGAACCGCATCAGCGGCGACTGCTGGACGTACAGCTCGCGATACATACCCTCGGCGCGGCTGCGGGCGGAGTCGAGAACCGTCCCCAGGATGCGGCGCTGCTCTTCGCGGAACAGCGTGGAAAGGGAGAACTGCGAGCCGTTGAACTGGTCGTTCAGCCGGCGGATAGTTTCGGTGAAGTCCGCCCGGCTGAACGGCTCACTGAGGGCGGTCGCCATGGCCTCGCCGTCGCCGTCGGCCTCGCGCACGCCGCCGGTCAGGTTGTGGTCGCCCAGATGAATGCACGCAAACGTATGCACTTCGCTTTCGCGAGTGATGCGCGACGTGACGCGGCAGCGGCCGACCGCCAGCTTCGCCGGCCCCGCATCCCAGCGGCGATAGCTTTCGCGGTCGACGTCGTAGCAGTAGACCGGCTCGTGGTCGCCGTACTCCTCGAACAGCGAGGCCGCCGCGTAGTGGGCCGTGACCTTCGTTTCGTCGACGGCGCTGGGCCGCACCCACTTTTCGTAGATGCGGCGGCCGTTGCCGTGCTCGGGCAGATTGCTGGGGGCCTTCTCCAGCCGCTCGATAAAGCCGGCCTCGAACGAGCGGCCGAAAAGCTGCTGCGCAAGCTGGATCGCGTGGCCGGCGTACTGGATGACCTGCACGGTCTCGATGCCCGAGATCTCGTCGAAGAACCAGCCGCAGCTCGTATACATCAGCATGGCGTGCCGCTGCAGTTCCAGAAGCTTGAGTGCCTTGGTCTGCTCGGTCTCGGAGAGCGGCCGCGGGGCGTGCCGCTCGAAGAACCGCGCCACCCTCTCCGGCGAGCGGTCGAGGATGACGTCGATGTAGCCGTCGCGGGCGGCCCACGGATCGCGCAGGAGTTCGCCGGCGGCGCTTTCGTAGGCGGGAGCCAATTCGTCGCGCAGCCAGTCGAGCGCATCGCGCAACGGACCCCGCCACTCCTGGTGCCAGCCGGGACGGCCGGTATTGCAGCCGCAATTGCTCTTCCAGCGCTCGACGCCGTGCACGCAGCTCCAGGCGGTGTTCTCGACGATGCGGGCGTGGGGCGTCCGCGGATGGCGCTCAAGAAACTCACCGTAGTTGGTCAGCCGCACGTCGGGGTTCTGGTCGATGCAGTGCAGCGCATAGGCGAGGGCCATGTCGCCGTGGCTGTGATGGTGCCCGTAGGTCTCGCCGTCGGTGGCGATGTGCACGAGCTGCGCGCCTTCACCTTTGTCGGCGGTGAACGCGCCGAGCAGCCGGTTGGCGAAATCTTCGCCGCGGCGCAGCAAGCCTTCGAAAGCGATGCCTTGCGAGATGGGGCCGTCATAGAAAAACAGCGAGATCCTTCCGCCGGAAGGAAGCTCCTGCTCGTAGGGCAGTTTGGGATCGATGCGGCCGCCGGTCGCGTCGTACCACTTGCGGCCGCCGCGCTTGCGGACTTTTCCCGCCTGGTAGGGCGAGAGGATGGTGAACTTGATGCCCTCGCGAGCCATGATGTCCAGGCTCTCGAGGTCGACGGCCGTCTCGGCGAGCCACATTCCTTCGGGCTTCCTGCCGAAGCGATGCTCGAAATCGCGAATGCCCCAGCGAATCTGCGTGACCTTGTCGCGGGTGTTGGCCAGCGGCAGGATCATGTGCCCATAGGCCTGCGCGATGGCCGAGCCGTGGCCGCCGAAGCGCTCCTGGCTCTCGCGGTCCGCCTCCAGCACCGCCGCGTACACTTCGGGCGCTTTGGCCTCCATCCAGGCCAGCAGCGTGGGTCCGAAGTTGAAGCTGATCCGCGCGTAGTTATTGACGATCTGCTCGATGCGGCCACGGCCGTCGAGAATGCGGGCCGCGGCGTTGGGTGCGTAGCATTCGGCGGTGATCCGCTCGTTCCAGTCGTGATGTGGATAGGCGGAATCCTGGATCTCGATCGTCTCCAGCCACGGGTTCTCCCGCGGCGGCTGATAAAAGTGCCCGTGGATGCAGACGCAGCGGTCCATTTAGGTCTCCGGGAAATCCGAATGCCGAAATCCGAACCGTTTAGCCGCGACTCGCCAGAGGAGCGCTGGCGTGAGCCCGCCACAGAGCGCTCCTCTGGCGAGTCGCGGCTAAACTTCGTCACTCTTTCGTCATTCGGATTTCGTCATTCGTCATTCAAATACACTGCCGCACTGCGCGGCGCCGGCGAGAGCGCCACTTCACCCGACGACTCCAACTCCACCGGCAGCGAACTCCCCGGACCCTGCCAGCGGTCTTCGGCGGAATCCAGCACCTTCCGCCAGCGGCCCTTCGGCACCGGCACCGACACGGCCTGGTCGGTGTGGCCGAAATGATAGATAGCGACTGTCCGGTTCACTTCCGTGCGGCGGATGCAGCCGAACAGCCGCGCCTTGTCGAGCGAGAACATCTCACACAGATCGCGGTTGAGAATCGCCAGCGAGGGCGTGGTCTTTCGCAGCCGGATGAGCGTTTTGTAGAACTCGCGCAGCACGGCGTGGCGGCCGTCGCCCCGCAGGTTGTGGTTGAGCCGGCTGCGGCGGAACGTTTCCTCGGCCTGCGGGTCGGGCGGCTCGCCCTGCCAGCGGAAGGAGGCGAACTCCTGGCGGCGGCCCTTCCGCACCGCCTCGACCAGTCCTTCATCGCCGTGGCTGGTGAAGAACTGGAATGGCGCCGGCTCGCCGTACTCTTCGCCCATCCACAACAAAGGCACGTAGGGCGAAAGCAACACCACGGCGGCGGCCAGCTTCAATTCTTCAAACGAGCAGAGCGTCGAGAGCCGCTCGCCCAGCATGCGGTTACCCACCTGGTCGTGGTTCTGGGAGCAGACGACGAAACTCGTCGCCGGCAGCCCGGTGGCCGCCTCGCCGTGCCGCCGCATGCGATAACGCGAATACTGTCCGTAGAAGACGAACCCGTCGCGGAACGAGCACACCAGATCCGGAAAGCCATGAAAGTCGGAGTAATACCCCGCGTTCTCGCCCGTCAGCTCCGAGTGCAGCGCGTGGTGCAGATCGTCGACCCACTGCGCGTCGAGGCCGTTGCCGCCCAGTTCCCTGGGACGCACCATCCGCGGATCGTTGAGGTTGCTTTCGGCGATCGTGTAAATGCGCCGGCCCGACAGTTCCCCCTGCAGGCGCACGGCCTGGGCCAGCTCGCGCAGGAAAGGCCGCGCCGACTGATCGAAGATCGCATGCACGGCGTCGAGCCGCAGGGCGTCGATGCGATACTCGTCCACCCACGACAACGCGTTTTCGATGAAGAACCGCCGCACCTCGTCGCTGTGGGGGCCGTCGAAGTTCAGCGCGGCCCCCCACGGCGTGCGATGCCGCTCGGTGAAGTAATGGCCGAACTCGGCCAGATAATTGCCTTCCGGCCCCAGGTGGTTGTAGACCACATCCATCACCACGGCCAGGCCGCGGGCATGGCAGGCGTCGATGAGCTTCTTGAGGCCCCACGGCCCGCCATACGTGTTCTGCGCGCCGAAGAGGTATACGCCGTCGTAGCCCCAGTTCCTCCCGCCGGGAAATTGCGCGACGGGCAACAGCTCGATCGCTGTGACGCCGACATCCCTCAACTCATCGAGATAGTCGATGACCGCCTCGAACGTGCCGGCCTCCGTAAACGTGCCGACGTGCAACTCGTAAATGATGTACTCCGCCAGCGGCAGCCCCGCCCAGCCGTGGTCGGTCCAGTCGAACCGCGGATCCACAACTTCGGACGGTTGATGGACGCCCTCGGGCTGATACCGGCTGGCGGGGTCGGGAAAGCGCCTTTCGCCATCGAGCAGGTACAGGTAGCGCGCGCCGGGCCCCACGCCCTCGGCCACGCCGTGAAAGTACCCATGCTCGCCCGGCTGCAGGTCGATCACCCGCGGATCGGGGCCGATCAGCTCGACCTCGACGCGCTGCGCCTTCGGCGCCCACACGCGAAACTGCGTCCGTCCCCCCTCCAGCGGCAGGGCGCCGAGCGTGCGGGGATAAAACGGATGCACGATTGGGCTCTGCATCATTGCGGTCCCTCGCAGACCCCGACAGGGGTCGAACTCGACTGCCCGTGGCAACGCCTTGGGTACTGGAGGCCGGTGGGGACCGAAGCCCTGAAAGGGCGAAACGTCCTTACGCTGTTTCGCCCTTTCAGGGCGGGCGATTCGTGCGCGATCGCCACCCGGGGCGTTGCCCCGGGCTGTTGAGTTAGGCCCCGTTGGGGCAGAGGCATTGGCGCGTCTACGGCCTCTCGCTGTCTCGGCGGCCTACGACTCATGGGCGTCCTCGTCGTGCTTCAGGAACACGATTCCCAGCGGCGGGAGCGTGACGTTGATCGAGTACGGTCGGCCGTGATAGCCGATGGGCGTGGCGTCGACGCCGCCCATGTTGCCGTGGCCGCTGCCGCCGTGTTCCAGGGCGTCGCTGTTGAGAATCTCGCGCCAATAGCCGGGGTGCGGACAGCCCACGCGATAGTTGTAGCGCGGGATCGGCGTAAAATTCGCCACGACGATGACCTTGCCGCGGCCGCTCTGCGACTTCCGCAGAAAGCTCAGCGCGCTTTCATCCCAGTCGTTGGCGTCGATCCACTCGAAGCCGTCGGGATGGCAGTCCAGATCGTGGAGCGCCGGCTCGCCCGCGTAGGTCCGGTTGAGCGACCCCAGCCAGCGCTCCAGCGACGCATGCGGCGGCTTCTCGCGCAGCTCCCACGAGAGGCTGCCGTCGTGCCGCCACTCGTCCCACTGCCCGAATTCGCCGCCCATGAACAACAGCTTCTTGCCCGGCATGGCCCACATGTAGCCGAACAAGAGCCGCAGGTTGGCAAACTTCTGCCAGTCGTCGCCCGGCATCTTCCCCAGGAGCGACCCCTTGCCGTGCACGACCTCATCGTGCGAGAGCGGCAGGCAGAAGTTCTCGTTGAAGGCATACACCATGCGGAACGTCAGCTCGCCGTGGTGGTACTTGCGGTGGATCGGGTCGTGCGACATGTACTTCA
>JAHWKJ010000727.1 GCA_019347905.1 Planctomycetota bacterium | reverse complement strand
GCCGTACATGGCACCGGAGCGACTGGCGGCGCTGGCTTCGGGGGCGACCGACGCACCCGTCGGCGACGAACGATCCGACGTGTTCTCGCTGGCGGTCACACTGTACGAGATGTTTTGTGGCAGGCATCCATTCACCGCAGACGGTGAGCGGCCGGTCGAGGAACTCACCTTCGGCGAACTGCTGGAGCGGTTCGCCCGCGGTCCATTGCCGCTCAGGCAGCGGAATCGGCGCGTGAGCCGAAGTGTCGCCCAAACCATCGAGCGGGCATTGTGCGAACGCCCGGCCGAACGTGCGGCCGGTCTTGATGACCTGACCGCAGCCCTGCGAACAATGTCGGATGCCAAACCTCGCATACCGCGAGGGTTGGCGTTCGCCGGATGTGTGGCGTCACTGGCCGCCGCGGCCGGAATGCTGGCCGCGGCCGCGTTCGTCCCCTCGCCGTCACCGCCGTCCCGCCCCGCCTCCGCAGTTGACCCCGCCGATGAGCAGTTGAGAACGCTCGCGGCCGCCGCCGCGTTGTTCGAGGCCGGCGATCCCGCCGCGGCGATTAAGGCGTACGACGAGGTTCTGGAGCAGGCCCCGCTCCACGCGGAAGCGTTGTACGGCAGGGCACGTGCGCACCTCGAACTGGGCGAACGGCACAGCGAGTTGTTCGAGGAACACCGGCATTTCCGTCGGCACAGAGAGGCGCAGGCGGAGTGGCAGGCCGCCCAGCAACGTTTTGAGCGCACCGACGCCGACTTCACCACCTTGGCGGCGGAAACCGGCGACCTGCACTTTGTGGTGGCGCGCGCCTATTGTCTGGCCCGGCTGATCCGCTGGGACGATGCCTGCGAGCTGTTCGAGCAGGCCGCGCGGGCGGGATATCGACCTGACATCGCATGGAACAATGCCGGCTACTGCCACCTGAACGCGAGGCGCTTGCCCGACGCGATCCGATGCCTTGAGGAGGCCGTGAGAGAAAACCAAGACCTCGCTTGCGCAAACTTCAGCCTCGGACAAGCTTGTTTTCGCTTGGCAAAGTCACAGCGGCAATCCCACGCCAATGGTCATCGGCAATTGCTGCGGAGGGCGCGAGTCGCTCTTGCGCAGGCCGCCAATTGCGGCTTCGCAACCGTCGATCTCTGGCGGCTCGCCGGCGAGGTCCAGGTCGAGTTGGCACTCACCGCGCCCCCCGGGGAAGAGGACCCGCAGGAGCTGCTGGACGGAGCGATCGGCTTTCTTGAGCGGGCGCTCGACGAGGGCGCGGACCCGGCACTCGTCGCGCAGGTTGCGGAGCGGCATGATCGGCTCGACGCCGTACGCGAACTGGCGAGCGAGGCGCGGCTGCCGCCGAAACCCGGGCCTTGCCCAACACTGTTGATCAATCCTCTCGCTGACGGCCACGGCGGCCGGAACGAAGCCGCAGCCAGCACGTTCGTCGCCAACTGATCGAGCGGCTGGTTCGAACGCCACATCGTCTGAAGCTGCGCCGCGCCTCTTGCAGCTCTCCCCTCTCTGGCGGACGGAGCCGGAACCGACTTTTTTTGAAAAAAAGTTTCCGAGCGTGTCCGCTTTTCGCCTCTTTTAGCGATTAACAACTCTAAGGCCTTTCGTCGGCGCCTCGGCTGACCGGCGTTTGAAGGCCCCCCGCTCCCCGTCTGCGCCCGCGGTGCGTGTGGAGAAGTGCGCAAATCCCTGTTTCGGACCAACTTCGCAACCCTTCCGCAGAAAGGATCGACAGCATGTTTTTCACCCGCTGGCTCGACTCATTTCGCCTGCGTCCGCGCCGTCCCGCCGCGGCGCGCGGCGCCCGCAGACCCGCCCGCCGCTTTGCCAGGCACCGGCTGGCGTTCATCGAATCGCTCGAAAGCCGCACGCTGCTCAGCGCCGCCCCCGTGGTGGCCTCGTTCGAGCTCGCCAACGACACCGGCACCCCAGGCGATTACATCACCAATGACCCCACCCTCGCCGGCAGCGTCACGGACGACGTCTCCGCCGATGGACTGGAAGTCCAGATCGACGCCGACGGAGACGGCGTCGCCGACGACACGACCTGGACCGACACCGGCGGCGCCTTCATGTACGACGCGGCGATGATGGTCGGCAGCTACGGCACGTACACGATCGCGGCCCGCGCCGGCGAGTTCGACATGCAGACGATGCAGACGGTCTACGGGTCGTGGGTCTCGCTCACGTTCACCTGGGAAAACGATCCGGCCGAAGTCGGCACGTTCGAGCTCGCCAACAACGTCGGCAGCGAGTCACTCCCGAAGACCGTCGACGGCATCGTCACAGGATCGGTCACCAACAGCGACGGCTCGGTCGACGGCGTCAACGTCGAGTTCGACATCGACGGCGATGGCATGGCCGACGACTACACTTTGGCCGATTCGGCCGGCGGTTTCACCCACGACCTGAGCACGATGCTCGGCTACGGGCAGCAGACGATCTACGCCCGCGCCGCCGAGTTCGACAACCGCGCCGCGATGACGGTTTACGGCGGCTGGGTCTCGCT
>JAHWKJ010000190.1 GCA_019347905.1 Planctomycetota bacterium | reverse complement strand
GGTGCCGCGCGGTGTTGGAGTTCTCGGCGCGGAACGTGGGTCCGAACGTGTAGCAATCGCCCAGGGAAGTGGCGAAGATTTCGGCCTCGAGCTGCCCGCTGACGGTGAGCGACGCGCGGCGGCCGAAGAAATCGTGAGAGTAGTCGAGGGTCGAGGGTCGAGGGTCGAGAGCCAGCAGTTTGGCGAGATCGAGCGTCGTCACCTGAAACATCTCGCCGGCGCCTTCGCAATCGCTGGTGGTGATAATCGGCGTCTGGATGTATAGAAAGCCCCGCGACTGGAAGAACCGGTGAATGGCCGCCGAGATGGCGTTCCGCACCCGCGCGATCGCGCCGAAGGTGTTCGTCCGCGGACGCAGGTGCGCGATCTCCCGCAGGAACTCGAAGCTGTGCCGCTTCTTCTGCAGGGGGTAGATTTCGGCGTCGGCCGCGCCCAGCACTGTCAGCTCGGCGGCATGCAGCTCGATCCGCTGGCCCTTGCCGGGAGACTCCGTCAGCTCGCCGCGGGCGGCGATGCTGGCGCCCGTCGTCACCTGTTTGATCGTCTCTTCGTAGCCGGGGACGGCCGAATCCACGACGACCTGCAGGTTGGCCATGGCACTGCCGTCGTTCAGCTCGATGAAGGAGAAGCCCTGCTTCGAGTCCCGCCGCGTGCGGACCCAGCCGCGGACGTCGGCCGCTTCGCCCGGCCGGCCGTCCTTCAGAATCTCCGCCACCTTGCGCCGTTCCATCGCGTACTCCCTTTGGTCGAGGGTCAAGAGTCGAGGGTCGAGAGCCGGAAGAAACC
The DNA here is from genome assembly GCA_019347905.1 of Planctomycetota bacterium. GTDB lineage: Bacteria > Planctomycetota > Planctomycetia > Planctomycetales > Planctomycetaceae > JAHWKJ01. The sequence goes on along the minus strand of JAHWKJ010000190.1, from coordinate 9,560 downwards.
AGTCGGCAGCCGCAGGACATGCCGGCCCCAGATGCTTATCGCCCGCCTCTTCTGGCTCTCGACTCTCGACCCTCGACCGTCCTGACACTTGGCTCTCGTCCCCCGACACACAAGAATATACAGACAGACTCTGCGAGACATCCCCCCACGAAACTACAGCGACGAGGGCCGATAATGAGCGTCGTATTAAAGCGTCCCATTGTACCCCGTCTGGCATGGGCTTGTGCCGCCGGGCTGGCGGTAGCGGCCGCCGGAGGACTGACGGCCGGTTCCGACGAACAGGCCGAGACGGCGTTTCCGGTGCCGAAGGGCCTCCCGGAAGTTCCCTGTCCGGACGATAACCCATTATCCGAAGGAAAAATCCGGCTCGGCAAGCAGCTTTACTTTGACCCGCGGCTGTCGCGCGACGAGACGGTTTCGTGCGCCACGTGCCACGATCCCGCCAAAGGCTGGAGCAACTCCGACGCGGTGGCCACCGGCGTCGGCGGGAAGAAGGGCGGCCGCAGCGCCCCCACGATCATCAACTCGGCCTACAGCCGCTTTCAGTTCTGGGACGGCCGGGCCGCGAGCCTCGAAGAGCAGGCCTTAGGCCCCATCGCCAACCCCATCGAAATGGCCATGAACCTGGACGAGGTCGTCGAGCGGATCAAAGGGGTCGAAGGCTACCGCAAGCAGTTTGAAGAATGCTTCGGCGAGGAGGGCGTCACCGAGGAGAACATCGCCCGCGCCATCGCCGCCTACGAACGCACGATCCTCTCGGGCGATGCCCCCTTCGACCGGTTCAAGGCCGGCGACAAAGAGGCGCTTTCGGAAGCGGCGCAGCGGGGCATGAAGATCTTCTTCGGCAAAGGGCAGTGCAGCTCGTGCCATACTGGACCCAACTTCACCGACAATTCGTTCCACAACGTCGGCGTGGGCATGGACCGCGACGAGCCGGACTTCGGCCGCGAAACGATCAGCAGCCTGGGCGGCGACCGCGGCTCGTTCAAGACGCCCACGTTGCGAGAGATCGCCCGCACCGCCCCCTACATGCACGACGGCAGCCTGAAGACGCTGGAAGACGTGGTCGAGCACTACGTGAAGGGCGGCGTCGAGAACCCCTTCCTCGATGAGGCGATCTTCCCGCTGAACCTCACCGACCAGGAGAAGCAGGACCTGGTGACGTTCCTGAAGGAAGGCCTCTCCAGCGACAGCTATCCCGAGCACGAGGCGCCGGAACTGCCGAAGTAGCTCTCAGCGGTCAGCGGTCAGCTTCCAGCTTTGTGGCTGATCGCTGACCGCTGACAGCTTGGCCATTGCACGCTGCACGTTCGCCTTCCTTCGACCGCGGCTACGCCAAGATCTCCCGCACGACGTGGCCGTGCACGTTCGTCAGGCGGCGCTGGATGCCGTTGTGGTAGAACGTCAGCCGCTCGTGGTCGATACCCATCAGGTACATTACCCAATGGTTGCAACCAGTGGGGGATTCTGAATCAAGGCCAGATTGGGGACCCGGCAGCAAAGGTCTGTCTCGTTCATGATTTGCACGTCGTTCAACTGGAGCTGATCGGCGCCATCCGGCGAGACAAGCCGCAGGCCCAACCGATCAATATCGTCGCTCAACTGGTCGACGATGGCGAATACCTGGTCATTCGCGGCTTGCTCAAGCCGCTCGAACAGCGGTCGCACGGCCGCGAACTCCGGGAGAGCGGAGAACGTGGCAAACAGGCGATCGCCTTCGATGCGATCAATCCCGACGCGTCCGAACTTGCGCCCCTGGGAATCGACCAGCTCGACTTCTTCCCGTAAATCAACCGGCATTGGCATTACTCATTCCGCGTTGGACCGTTTCTCATCGGTTGTTCCCGTCGAATGCGGGCGATTCGATAACCCGCCCAGTTCAAGGAATCGCGAGGGCAATCCTCAACAGATGACTGATTCCGAGCATCGTCGCATCCGACAGGTGGCCGAGCGTCTTTTGTACGGCGTCATCGTCGATCGTGAAGAGCCGGTCGCACCGGATGGCAGAGGGCAGACGCAACCCTGAGGGCTTCCAGTCCGGATGAGACGAATCGATGACGTAATGTGTCGGCGGTAGTGGATCACGAATGCGGCTGGTGACAGCCGCGATGATCGTATCCAGCATTTGCGACGAATCCGAAACCACGAGCGCCGGCCGCCGCACGGCTGCAGTCGCATCCAGGTAAGGAACGTCGACCAGCACCAACTCTCCGCGGGCAGGTCGAGTGGTACTCATTGATCGTAGATTTCCATAGCAGGATCACCCCAGTCTTCGGCCATCATGGACGCGAGATGCCGTCGCATCAGCCTCGGGTCCCAGTCGTCGAGCATGGCTTCAATACCCTGATACACGTCCTCGCGCACGATTACGCAAGGCGTCGTTCCCACGATGACGGACACGGGCTGACCCTGCTCAATGGCGGCTTGCTGCTCGGCGGTAAGAACCATGGCGGCACCACTTTCGAGTGAAGTCAGATCTCCGGATTGCATTCTACCCGCTAATCCACAAACAAGAACTCGTTCGCGTTCATCAGCACCAGGCACAGTTGCTCCAGGCCCCGCTTCTCGACGAACGGACGGGACAGTTTCAGTTCTCGCGGTCTGGGTTCGCGGCCGAATGCAAGGGCGTAGGCGCGGCGGATCTGCGCGTCGGCGCCGCTGCCGCCCTCGCGGCGGACGCGCTCGGCGAAGCGGCCGGCGCAGTGTTCCATGAAGGCGTTATTGAGCAGTGACAGCGACTGCACCGGCGTGGTCGTCATCGTGCGGCGGGGCAACATTACGCTGGGGTCGGGGCAGTCGAGGGACTCCAGCAGCGGATTGTTGCCCGCGCGCGCCCACAACCGGTAAATCGTGCGGCGGAGCGTTTCGGCATTGAACTCGGCCGTGGGCACGGTGAATTCGGCGTTGCTCCCCATCACGCCGCCGTCCACTTTCACGTCGCGATAGCTTGGCCCACCCACGGCCGGATTGAGTGCTCCGCTAACCGCCAGCACCGCGTCGCGCACCGCCTCGCCTTCCAGCCGCCGGCGGTTCGCCCGCCACAACAGGCGATTCTCGGCATCGACGGCGACGGCCGCCGCATTCTCGACATTCGAGCGCTGCCGGTAAGCGGCCGAAGTCACGATCAGCCGGTGCAGGTGCTTGAGGCTCCAAGCAGCTTGAGGGTTAAGCGTTGAGGGTTGAGGGCCAGAAGCAGCCGCACCGACCGTTGCATCCAGCCGACCGACGCCTGACTTCTGACCTCCGTCCTCTGACTTCTGGCTCTCGACTCTCGACCCTCGACCCTCGACCCCGACAAACTCCGCGGCCAGCCAATCGAGCAGTTCCGGATGCGTCGGCCGGCCGCCGCTAAAGCCGAAGTCGCTGGGCGTATCGACGAGGCCCTGCCCGAAGTGGTAGTGCCACAGGCGGTTGACCATCACCCGCGGCGTCAGCGGATTGCGGCGGTCGGTCAGCCAGCGGGCGAGGGCGAGCCGGCGTTCGGCTCCGGGCGCATCCGGCTTCAGGCCAAAGTCCCACCCGAGACCGGCGGCCACTTCCAGCGCCTTCAGCCCCGCCGGCGCCACCTGTTCCTGCGGCTGCTGCGGATCGCCGCGTTCCAGCACGTGGAACACCGGCGGTTGCTTCGGCACGATGACGTGGGCCGTGCCGCCAAACTTGAGCTTTGCCAGCCTGGACTCGCCGGAGGCAGCTTGCGGCTCGTCGCCGGCACGAATCGAATCCGGAATCGCTGCCGCCAACAGGCAGGATATAACGGCTAGAACTTGGATGCGTTCCATGGCCTTCGGCAGGTAGAATGGGGGCCGATCAGATCAGTATCAGTTTACGTTTGGCTGCGACAGGTTGGGACCGTTGCCGCCGGTGGTCCGTCAGTGGGCTTGCCATGCTCGAACGCGTTCTGCCACGTCTCCTGCTCGCCCAGCCAGACGCGCTGCCGCCCGATCCCCCCGGCCGCAGCCTCGCAGAGCTTGCGGTCGGTGTCGTTTTGTGCCTGGCCGGGCTGTTTCTGCTGTACAGCGGCGTGCGGAGCCTGCGCCGGGGGATCCGCAGTGTGCCGCGAACAATCACCGATGCCGAAGGGATCGAGGAACGGGACGAAGCGCTGCGGAGCAATACTTCGGTGGTGGCGGGCTGGACGCAGATCGGCGGCGGCGTAGTATTCCTGTTGATCGCCCTGTTCACGCTCCTGGGCGGCTAAACGGTTGCCGTTGTTTGCCGCCTCCTCTTGTCCGGTGGGCCGTCGCTCAGCTATAAGCATCGCCCGCGCCCCCCGGCACACGCCTCGTTCTCCCACCCCCACTTCCGCGATACCGGCCGCGGAAACCCACGCCACCCGTACACCCATGCGACGCGACGACCTGCGGAACATCGCCATCATCGCCCACGTCGACCACGGCAAGACCACGCTGGTCGACTCCATCCTGCGCCAGAGCGGCCAGTTCCGCGAGTCGCAGCTTGTGGGAGAGTGCATCCTCGATTCCAACGACCTGGAACGCGAGCGGGGAATCACCATCCTCGCCAAGAACATCGCCCTCACCTATCGCGGCGTAAAGATCAATATCATCGACACGCCCGGCCATGCCGACTTCGGCGGCGAGGTCGAACGCGTGCTGCGGATGGCCGACGGCGCGCTGATCCTGGTCGATGCGTTTGAAGGCCCGCGGCCGCAGACGCGGTTCGTCGTGCAGAAGGCCCTCGAAGTCGGTCTCAAGCCGGTGGTGGTCGTGAACAAGATCGACCGGGCCGACAGTCGGCCGCACGAGGTTTTGAACGAGACGTTCGACCTGTTCGTCGAGCTGGGGGCGCCGGACGACGCGCTGGACTTCCCCTACATCTTTGCCAGCGGACGCGAGGGCTACGCCACCCACGATCCCGACGAAACGACCGACAGCATCGCGCCGCTGCTGGACCTGGTGCTCCAGCGCGTGCCCGGGCCGCTCGTCGATCCCGACGGCCCCTTCCGCATGATGGTCACCACCCTGGAGTGGTCGGAGTACGTCGGCCGCATCGCGACCGGCCGCATCAGCAGCGGCACCGTGAAGAAGGGCGACCGCGTGGTGCTCATGCGGGCCGACGGCAGCGTCGACGCGAGCCAGATCGACGCCGTCGAGACTTTCGAGAAGCTGGGCCGCTCCGCAGTCGAATCGGCAACGGCCGGCGATGTGGTGGCGCTGGTTGGGCTTCCGGACCCGGAAATCGGCGACACGGTGGCCGCCCCCGAAAATCCGATCGCGCTGGAACGGATCTCCGTCGATCTGCCCACGCTGTCGATGCTGTTCACGATCAACAGCTCGCCGCTGGCGGGCCGGGCCGGCAAGTACGTCACCAGCCGCCACCTGCGGCAGCGGCTGTACCGCGAACTGGAATCGAACGTGGCGCTGCGGGTGGAAGAGACGGGCGACCGCGATACGTTCCAGGTCTCCGGCCGCGGTGTGCTGCACCTCTCGATCCTCATCGAGCAGATCCGCCGCGAGGGCTACGAGCTTTCCGTCGGGAAACCGGAGGTGATCCGCCGGCAGATCGACGGCCGCTGGCACGAGCCCTTCGAGACGCTGGTGATCGACGTGCCCGCCGCCGACGTCGGCCCGGTGATGGAACAGGTCGGCAATCGCCGCGGACAGGTGCTGGAAATGACCGCCGGCCCCTCCGGCATGACGCACCTGGAGTTCGCGATTCCCGCGCGCGGGCTGATCGGCCTGCGCACGCGGCTGCTCAATGCCACCCGCGGCGAGGCCATCATTCATCACCGTTTCGACTGCTACAAGCCGGCCGAAGGCGAAGTGCCGCGGCGGGCCAACGGCGTGCTGGTATCGCAAGGCACCGGCAAGGCCGTCGCCTACGCCCTGTGGAAGCTGCAGGAACGGGCGGAGATGTTCGTCGCCCCCGGCGACGACGTGTACGAGGGCATGATCGTCGGCGAGAATTCGCGCGACTGCGACATGGTGGTGAACCCCTTGCGGGAGAAGAAGCTCACCAACATCCGGTCGTCCGGGGCCGATGATGCGATCCTGCTCAAGCCGCCGCGGCGGATGTCGCTGGAACAGGCGCTGGAATACATCGAGGCCGACGAGTTCGTCGAGGTGACTCCGGCCGCCATCCGGCTGCGGAAAGTCCACCGCACGGAACAGGAACGCAAGCGGCACAGCCGCCGCTAGGCGGGGGGTCGAAAGTCCGCAGCACACTTTGCCGATTGACAGGCTTGCGCCGCGCGGCCACCATGGAGTTCGTTTGGGCAGAGACGTCAGAGGATCAGCGCCAGGCCTGGCGACCGCCTGCTGCCGACCGCCTGCTGCCAACCGATCTCCGACCTCTGCCTGCACTTCAGGGGGCTGGCCAATGCCGGGCGAGGTGAACCGACTGCAGGTCTACGAGACCGGCAAGCTGACGGTGCTGGGTTTCGGCGGGCGCGACGTGCTCGACGACTTCAACGTCGCCCAGTGCCGCGACGAGATTGTCGCACTCATCAAGCAGCACGGCTGCGAGACGCTGGCCTTCGACCTGACGGGCGTGAAGCTCATTCCCAGCGGCCTGTTGGGCCTCCTGGCGTCGCTGCGGAAGCTGGGCGTCCGCGTGCACATTTATAACCCGTCGGAGGACGTGCGCGAGGTGCTGGCGATCACGCACCTCAACGAGTTCCTCGAAGTGCACGAGGTCGAGGTGTGAGATTAGCTGTCAGCTTTCAGCCGTCAGCGGTCAGCCGGCGGCGCTGAAAGCTGAGGCTGATCGCTGAAAGCTGAAAGCTAACGCAGTGCTCTCCGTCGCGTCGCCTGAGGATGTCGGTCTCGATCGCGACCGCTGGCGGCGCGTGCTGGAAACGGCCGAGCGCCTGGGCCGCGACGACGCCGTTCCCGCGCTGGGGCTGATGGTGGGCCGCGGGGGCCGCACCACCGGCGTGCATCTGTTCGGGCGGCAGCGGATCGCGGGCGAACCGCGGCCTGTCCGCAGCGATGCGATCTTCCTTGTCGCGTCGATCACGAAGCCCATTGTTGCCATGGCGGCGCTGACGCTCGTCGAGCGCGGCCTCGTCACGCTGGGCGACCGCGTCGCGGACTTTATCCGCGAATTCGGCCGAGAGGGGAAGAGCGGCATCACGCTCCGCCACCTGCTGACGCACACCTCCGGCCTGCCGGACATGCTGCCCGACAACCGCGAGCTGCGCGAAGCGAACGCGCCGCTATCGGTGTTCGTCGAACGCACCTGCGGGGAACGCCCCGGATTCGCCCCCGGCCGCGGCGTGCAGTACCAGAGCATGGGCTTTGCCGTTCTGGGTGAGATCATCGGCCGCGTGTCCGGGGTCTCGTGCGCCGAGTACGTGCGGCGCGAGTTGTTCGAGCCGCTCGGCATGAACGACTCCGCCCTCGGAGCGCCCGAAGCCTGGTTCACGGGCGAGCGGCCGAAGATCGACCGCGTGCCGGAGATTCGCGTGCCGGACGATCAGGCCGGCTGCGACGGCTGGAACTGGAACAGCCGCTACTGGCGGTCGCTGGGCGCGCCTTGGGGCGGCCTGCTGACGACGCCTTCCGATCTCGGCCGTTTCGCCGCCACGCTGCTGGCCGGCGGACGCTTCGGCGCCGCGTCGCTCGTGAGTCCCGCTTCCATTGCGGCGGCCACGCGGAACCAGCTTGAATCGATGCCGGGCGTTCCCGACCAGGACCGTCGCTGCCGGCCGTGGGGACTGGGCTGGCGGTTGAACTGGCCGGCACACAGCGCGAACTTCGGCGATCTGCTCGGGCCGCGAACGTACGGCCACTGGGGAGCGACGGGGACGGTGCTGTGGATCGATCCGGACCTTGAAGCATTTGCCGTTGTGCTCACGACGCAGCCGCAGGAGCCGCAGGGCTCGCACTTGGCACGACTCTCGAACATGATCGCCGCGGCGCTCCGCTGAAGGCCGCCAAGCCCACGGGTTGCAACCCGTAGGCTTTGCTTGGTGGGTGCGCCCCCTTTCAGTTGACGCGAATCTGGTATAAACTGCGGCTGATAGGTTCGTAGTCACCCGCTGCCAGCGGGTCTCCGCCGCGCCGAGGACCCACGACGGGAGACCCGCTGGCAGCGGGTCACTACGAGCGCCCGCCCCACAACAACCCGCCTTGCCATCCTTCTCTCGCCATGAGCCGATCCACCCACAAACGCTGCCCCGGCCCCATCAGCCGTCGGTCGTTTCTCAGCATCGGCATGTTGGGCGTTGGGGGCCTCAGCCTCAGCGATGTCTTCCGGCTGCGCGCGGCCGAACAGCGTGCGACGCCCGCGCCCGATACGTCGGTGATCTTCATCTGGCTGCCGGGCGGGCCGCCACACATGGAAACCTACGACATGAAACCGGACGCGCCGGCCGATTACCGCGGCGCGTTCCGGCCGATCCATACCAACGTGCCCGGCATCGACGTCTGCGAGCACCTGCCGCTGCATGCGAAGTGCGCCGACAAGTACACGCTCATCCGCTCGGTCGCCCACGAGTTCGCCGACCATGGCGGCGGGCACAAGCGGTTCCTCACCGGACGGATGCCGCTGGAGCCGACCGGCTTCGTCAACGACGCCCCCGCCGTCGGCTCGATCGTCGCCAAGATGCGCGAGCACGTCGATAAGGGCGTGCCCAACTACGTGAGTGGCGCCAATCCCGGCCGTGACGGCGTCGACGTGTACAGTTTCGGGGCGGCGTATCTCGGCCCGTCGTACGTGCCGTTCAGCGTGCCCGGCGACCCCAGCGCTTCGAACTTCGAGGTGCGGAACCTGGCGCTCTCGCAGGCCGTTTCGGAACGGCTCGACGATCGCGTGCGGCTGCTTTCGGGCTTCGACCGGCTGCGGGGGGAGATCGACAAGTCGGGCCTGATGGACGCCGTCGATTCGTTCAACCAGAAGGCCGTCGGACTGCTCACCAGCCAGAAGGCGCGGCACGCGTTCGACCTGTCGCAGGAGCCGGACGCCCTCCGCGACCGCTACGGCCGTCACGCCTGGGGACAGCGGGCGCTGCTGGCCCGGCGGCTGGTCGAGGCCGGCTGCAGCTTCGTCACCATGGTGATGGAAAACCCTTACCAGTCCGGCGTCCCGTCGCTGAAGCAGGGCGTCTACAACTGGGACTCGCACGCCGTCAACTGCCACATCTTCGATGACGCGCTGGTCCGCCTGCCGATCTACGACCGGGCCGTCACCGCCCTGGTCGAAGACCTGCACGACCGCGGCCTGACGGAGAAGGTGCTGCTCGTCGTCACCGGCGAATTCGGCCGCACGCCGCGGATCACTTCCCAAACCGGCACGCAGACCGGCGTCGAGCAGCCTGGCCGCGACCACTGGCCCGGCGCCATGTCGATGCTGGTCTGCGGCGGCGGCATGCGGCACGGTCAGGTGGTGGGATCGACAAACTCCCGCGGCGAACACCCGCAGACCCGACCGCTCTCCCCGAACGACCTGTGGGCGACAGTGTACCGCCACCTGGGCATCGACCCCGAAATCACCTTCCCCGACCACAGCGGCCGGCCGATGCCGATTCTGCCATTTGGGGAGCCGATTGCGGAATTGCTTTAGTAAGCTGTAAGTGGGAAGCTGGCACATCGAAAGTCGAA
>JAHWKJ010000726.1 GCA_019347905.1 Planctomycetota bacterium | reverse complement strand
TCGCGGCCCCCGTATCCAGCCGCAACTCCGACTGCTGCTTGAACGCCCCATGGCACGCGTAGCAGTGGTCCCTCAGCAGCGGCTTGATCTGCCGCTCGTAATCGACCGGCTCTCCGGCCGCGGCGGCGGTTGCGGGCAGCAGAGTGACCAATACGACGAGCAGCGCCCGGGCCGAGAATCTGCGGACGCGACGCGCCCTCTCGCCATCGCGGCCGCGATCGTCCCGCAAGCGCAGCGAATCGTCACCGGATAAGCGCCGCACTCCCACTTCGCGGCCGCTCGCTGGATTGAAGGAGAATCCCATCAACGGTCGAGCATATCACGCGCGCGGTCAAACGTCACGTCGGCCCCGGCCAACCGCTCTGCTACGATGCCAGAACAGCCGCCAGGCATCGATAAAGCAGAAAGTCCCGCTTTCCAAGCCTTCCCTTTTCCCAGCCTTTTCCGAGCTTCTTTTTCGAGCTTTTTCGAGTCTCTTCCGAGTCTTCCGAGCCGCGGAAGAATGGCGCGCCCCCATGAGTCAAACGTGGTATTTGACTCCCGCGTGCGAGCGCATCACAAGGCGGTGGTGGCTGAGCACGGAGCGGGCACGAATCCAGCACCTTCTACGACGGAGGATCGATACGGACGCCATTGAGAGTCTCGTCATGCTGGTCGTCGGTTTCTTTTCGCTGCTGAAACTGCTGGTGATCGATTGCTTTCCCTGGGGTCTCATTCTTTTGCTCGCCTTCGGTGGCGGCGGAACCTGTTGCTGCTGCGGGCGGTGATTGTGCGGCTGGATGTGTCGGCGGGGCAGCACAAACCGTCGGCTGCTACCGCGAGTTCGGGGTTCAGGTTGTCGGGAGCAGAGGGATCGAGTAGGCCGTGACCTCGGGATCGACGGTGGCCACCGTCAGTCCGTGCTGGAGTGCCTGGGCGACCAGCAGCCGGTCGAACGGGTCGCGATACAGCGGAGGCAGGCTGGCCAGCGGCGGCATTGCCGCCTCGTCCACCGGCAGGCTGGCGATCCCGTGCGCGTCGCGCTGCTGCGGCAGGTAACCGGCTGGCGGGCCCGGCAGCCGGAGTTTGCCCAATGCGTGCTTGATCACCGCCTCCCAGACCGATGCGACGCTCAGGTACACATCGTTCGCCGGATCCTGAATGGCCGTCCGGAAGTTGGTCGGCAGCTTCGGGTCGGCGGTGATGTACCAGAGGAATACGTGAGTGTCGAGCAGCAGTCTCATTGCCCCTCAACCTCATCGCCCCTCGAACTCGCGGAGGACGTCATCGGGAAGCGGGGCGTCGAAGTCGTCCGGGACGACGAACGCGCCGGCGGCGAGACCGAATGGGCGGGGGCCGGATCGTGGCCCCGCCAGAGGTCGCATCTCGGCGACGGGGCGGCCGCCGCGGACGACGACGAGCCTTTCGCCTGCCTCAACGCGGGCGACGAGGGCCGCTGTCTTCTCTTGCAGTTCCGTGAGGCTGACAGTGCTCATCGGCCCTATTCTATCACCGGCGACCTGTCTGAACCATCCGCTGCGCCACCCCGCAACGGAAGCGAGTTGCGTTCCGACCTGCGTCCTACTTACTCCCTCGCGTTCAGTGCCTCCAGGAGCAGAGTTTTCAGCAGCTCCGGAGAGGCGGATCGAAGGACCTCCGTCGACAACTCCTGCACCGTCGCTTCCGCGATCGCCTGTGTCAGCACCTCGCGGCTGATCGCCGTGTCTGTGCGGGCCTGTAAAGCGGCTACAACGCGGTCCAGCAATGAGGCCGGGCGGCTGGAGTTCCGGCCCGACGGAGCGGCCCGGGATCTCTTTGCGGACTGCGCGAAAGACGCGGCCGCGAGCGGGGTGACCGGCGGCGCGTCCGCAGCAGACTCCGCGAGGATCGCGTCGTGGATCTCCTTGCGGTGCACACTCATCTCCCGCGGGTGATCGAACCCCAGCCGCACCTTGTCGCCGCGGATTTCGATCACCGTCACGGTGATGTTGTCGCCGAGGATAACACTCTCGTCCTTCTTGCGGCTGAGGACCAACATCGGCGAACATCCTCTCGGTGCAGCAGGTCATCGTGCCGGTCGAGTCCCTCGCCGCCTCTTGTGCCACCGAACGACCAAGTGCACATGAGTTCGGAAAAGGGGGGGGTCGGAATAAGTCCCCTTGCCGAAACCCGGCGGCTCACGCCGCTCGGCTCGCCGAGACTCAGCGATCGCCCAGCACGGACCCGCGGTCGTCAGATCAATTCTTCGATCACGTCGCCGTGGTCGATGGCCTGGATGGGGCGGCCGGCGTGGTCCTGGAAGTGGAGGTTGGGGTCGACTCCCAGCACGCGGAAGATCGTGTGGTGGATGTCGCCCGGACGCAGCGGGCGGTCCTGCGGGGCTTCGCCCAGGCGGTTTGTCGAGCCGACGATTTGGCCGCCCTTGAGGCCGCCACCGGCCAGGAAGCAGAACATCGAGTTGCCCCAGTGGTCGCGGCCGGGGGTGCCCATGCTCATGGGGGCGCCGCCGTTGCCGCCGTCGTTCAT
>JAHWKJ010000189.1 GCA_019347905.1 Planctomycetota bacterium | reverse complement strand
CTCTGCAACCGCCACCGGCTGCCGTCGCCTTACCTCCGGCCGATGCCGAACCGCCGGTCGCGCAGCCGCCACGGGTGCTGCCGCCGGCGTGGGCGCCCAAGCCGCGCCGCCAGGTGCCGATGCGGATCGTGAATGTGCAGTTCGATCGCGGTGGACTGCCGGCCGATAGCGAGCGGAGCGTGCTCGTGCCGGCCGACCGCCGCATGGTGCAGCGGCTCCGGCTGGCGCAGGAGCTGATCGAGAAGGAGAATTTCCTCGATGCCGCGCGGCAGTTGCAGGGGATTCTCGAACTCTCGGAAGACGGCTTCTTCTATCCCGACCCGGAACAGAAAGATCTCTCGCGAAGCCTCAAGGCCGAAGCGTCGAGCCTCATCGGCCGATTGCCACCGGCGGGTCTGGAGGCGTGGCGGCGGCAGTTCGGCGGCCAGGCGGACGCGGCGCTGAAGGCGGCGCTCGATGCCGACGACTGGAATGCCCTCGCCGACGTCGCCCGCCTCTACCCGCACACTCCCGGCGGCGACGAAGCGACGTTCCGCCTGGGCGCGTGGCATCTGGATCACGACCGGCCGCTGACCGCAGCGCTGTACTTCGAGCGGCTGCGCGCGCGCGAGGAATCGCGCCGGCCGCGCGAGCCGGAACTGTCGGTGCGCTGCGCCCTCTGCTGGCACCGCGCCGGCATGACGGAAACGGCCGACGAAATCCTGCGCGGCCTGGCCGGCGCGTTCGCGGGGCAGAAACTGGAAGTGGCCGGACGAGAGATCGAGCTCGCAGCGTCGTCTGCCGGCGGCAAGTGGCTGGAATCGGCGTTCGGTCCGCCCGGCGCCAGTGCCCGCGTCGGCCGCGGCGAATGGACGATGGTCCGCGGCGATCCCTCGCGCAATCCGGTGGCGCTCGCGGGCACGCGCGCCGTCGAACTGGGAACGTGGGACACCGAGGCCGTCGCGCCGGAGGAAGCGCTCGATTATCCTTCGGATCGCCGCTTCCAGGACGATCTGCGAAAGTCGCTCCTGTCGCTCAAAAGCGGTTATGCCTCACTGCCGCAGCCGCCCTTGTCCAAGGCGGAGCCGCTGGTCGTGGGGGACCAAGTGCTCGTGCGCGTCGTCGGAAACGTGGTGGCGTTCGACGCCCGTGCGGGTTTAACGGAGGGTGGCGAGCGACTGTGGGAAGCGATGCCCGACTGGGGACTGTCGAACCTGCAGAACGAATACGGCAGCGTGGCCATTCCGCAGGCGTCGCAGGTGCTGGCCTCGATCGCCGCTCAGTGGATCTACCGCGACGCGACGTTTGCCGGCCTCAGCACCGACGGCAAACGCGTCTTCGCCATCGAAGACAGCGGCCTGTTGAATCCTCCCAACGTCACTTCGACACCGGCGGCGTTTGCTCCCTCGGCGACGAACCGGTTGCTGGCGTACGATCTTCGACGGGACGCGAAGATCGAATGGGCGCTGGGCGGCGGCGATGACTCCTTGAACCTGGAACTGCCCATGGGTGGCACGTTCTTTCTCGGCGCGCCGCTGCCGCTGGCCGGCCGGCTGTTCGTGCTGGCAGAGACGGCCGGCGAAATCCGGCTGGCCGTGCTCAACCCGGAGGAAGACGGCGCCCTCATGTGGGAGCAACCGCTGGCGACGGCGGCCGTGGGCATCCTCGGCGACCGGCGGCGGCGGACCGCGGGCGTCACCCCGGCCTATGCCGACGGCGTGCTCGTCTGCCCCACCGGCGCCGGCACGGTCGTGGCCCTCGATTTGACCACGCGCTCGCTGCTCTGGGGCTATCGCACCGGCAAGCCGCAAGAGCCGCCGCAGCCATTCTTCGGACGCGGGCGGCCGCGGAGTCAGCCCACGTACGAAGTGGTCCGCGAGAGCGGCTGGCAGGACGAGAACGCACTTCTGGCCGAGCAGAGCGTGCTCCTGACCCCCGGCGACTCCGACGACTTGCATTGTCTCGATCTCACCGAAGGCAAGGTGCGCTGGAAGAAGGCACGCGGCGATGCGCTGTACGTGGGCGGCGTGTGCGACTCGCGCGTGCTCGTCGTCTCGCGCGAAGGCGTGCAGGCGCTCAAGATCACCAACGGAGCGCCCGCGTGGGACAAGCCGGTGGTCTTCGCCCGCGGAGACGCGCGGCCGAAGGTGACGGGCCGCGGCTTCCTCTTGTCTCGCAGGCTGTACCTGCCGCTCTCCAGCGCGGAAGTCGCCGTCATCGATTGCGCCGCCGGCCGCATCGTCGCCCGGCACCCGACACCCAGCGGCCTCGTCCCCGGCAACCTCGTGTGCGCCCACGGCACGATCGTCTCGCAAAGCCCCGACCGCGTCGAATCGTTCCCACTGCCGCAGATCGACGAAGAGAAAGTCGCCCGGCGCTGAGTCCGCCAGGCGTTTACAGGCCCAGCCATGAAATCTCTGCCGCGGCTCCGATACCGCGGTCTCGCGGTCGCGATTGCCGCCATCGCGTACGGCGTCGTCTCCGCCGCACGGTCCGCGGAGCCCGCGCTGCCGGGCGGCGCGCTCCGGCAAATCGGCGTCGAGGCCGACGGAGAGGCGCTGCCGGACGACGCTCGGCCGGCGAGCATCCGGGGGATTGCGATCTCGCTCGAAGCGGCCATCATCGCCACGCGCGACGAACCGGGCGATCCGAATCGCGAGCGGGCGATCCGCCTGTGGGAACTGGGGACGGGGAAGCCGCTGGCCGTGCTTACCGGACACGAGCGCCCGATTGCCGACTTCGATCTTTCGCCCGACGGCAGGACGCTCGTCAGCACAGACTTTCAGGACAGCGGCGATGCAGAAGGGCTGACCCGCGTGTGGAACGTCGCGACGGGAGCGCCGCTGCACACAATTCCGGAGGGCGGCTCTGTCGTGCGGTTTTCGGAAGACGGCGCGACGTTCGCGCTCGTCGTTCGCGACCAGCTTCGCATTTATGGCACCGCCGATGCCCGCGAGGTGCTGCGGTTCGAGGGCCTGAACGTGACGCTGGACGTTTCGCCCGAGCGGCGGCTCATTCTCGGCCACTCGCACAAATCGCGCACCGACACCCTGCTGCGGCTGCACGACTTGAGCGACAAGCGACTGGAACTCGGGCTGGCGGGCTGCCGTTCGGCCCCACGCCGTGCCGCGATTTCCCCCGACGGCCGCACCGTGGCCGCGGCCGACGGCGGCGACATCGTGCTGTGGGAGATCCAGACGGGCGAGCCGCTCAGGCGATTGAAGAGCGACATCCGGCAATTGTTCGCGGTCAGCTTCTCGCCGAATGGCCGGATCGTCGTCGCCGGCGGCACCGAGGGCACCGTGCTGGCATGGGATGTCGCCACCGGCAAAGAAGTCCATCGCGCCACAACCCACGATGGACTGATGACCGCCGTGGCATTCTCGCGCGATGGCCGGCGCTTCGCCACGGGCGGCACAGCCGGCAGCGCGCTGGTTTGGGACGCGGAACCGCTGCTTCTTTCCGCTCCCGCAGTCGAAGGACCGCTCGACGACCGGGCGGTCGAGTCGCTGTGGCACGATCTTTCGACGCCGGAGCCGGCACGCGCTTACGCCGCAGTCGCAAAGCTGGCCGACAGCGGCGAAGCCGTGCTGCATCAGGTGCGGGATAAGCTGGCGGCGCTCCTGTTGCCGCAGCAGGACCGGCGGATCGAGCAGCTTATCCGCGATCTCGACGCCGACGATTCGACAGTCCGCCATCGGGCCACGCGGGAGTTGCGGAAGCTGGTGCAGATGGCACGGCCGGTGCTCCTCAAGGTCCTGGCCGAGACGGACTCAATCGAGGTAAAACTCCGCATCGCGCGAATCCTGGGCGGATCGACCAGCCCCGAGCGGTTCACGCGCGACGACGAGCGGCGGATGCTGCGCATCATCCACGCCGCCGGTTGGCGCGGCGGCGACGCGGCCGAACTGCTGGAGCTGATCGCCGCCGAGTTCCCGCACGAGCGCATCGCCCGCGATGCGAAGGACACACTCGCCCGGCTGCGCTCGCGGTAACGAGCGAACCATCGTGCGCGGAGCGGCGACAGTCGATTGCGGTTCACACCTCCGCCGCGCCGGCGAGCAGGGGGATCTTGAGGAACTCCGCCAGTTCGTGGGCCGTCGTGAGGATCCAGTCGCGGTCGGTGTTGGCCGAGAGGTTCAGGCGCGGCAGCGACGGGTCGCTGAAGACGATGTTGAGTTGCCAGGTCTCCCAGGTCCCCTCGCCCCGGCTGTCCCTGAGCTCTGGTCCCGGGATCACCTGGATCGCGACTACGTCCTCGAGCGGCCGCGACTGCCCGTCGCCCGATCCGAACGTGACGGACCGCGCCAGTTTGTCGAACCGCGTGCGCCGACGGCCGGCCCGCCACCAGGGATAGAGGACGAGCACCATCACCCCCGCCACGACGCTGAAGAACCCCGGCAGCCCCGGCCCTTCCCCCGCCAGCCAGTCCCCCAGGAACAACGCCGCCAGCAGGAACCCGCCCGCCCCGCTGAAGAACGCCAGGACGCCGCCGACGAACAGCCGGGCGCCGCGGGCGGGCCGCAACTCGATGCAGTCTGCGTGCGGGCGGACGAGCCTGCGGTCGCGGCCGCTGCTTCTGGTCACGTTCAGCGGCGACGAGTCGACGCGGTCCGCCAGTTCGGCCGCTCCCTCGATCAGGCCGGGGCCGCCCTCACCGAACTCGCGCGGCAATGTCGTCTGCGGCCGTTTCGGATCGCTGAACGCATCGATCAGCGGAACGTCGAGGAACTCGCACAGCCGACGGGCGGTGCTCCACGTCCAGAGCACGTCGCCGTGACAGCAGACGTTGCGGCGGGGAAAACCCGGCTCGTCGAAGACGAGGTTCAGCTCGGGGTACTCGTTGTGCCGCACGAGCTGCACCGCGAGCACGTCGTCGACGCGGTGCGTGCGCCGCCGCGGTGGAAGGCCGGCGACGATTCGCCCCGCCGCACGGTCGAACCGGAACCGCCGCGGGTCGAACAGGATCGCCAGCCCGATAACCAGGCACACAAGCAGGAACGCGCCCCCGATGAGGACAGCGGCCCCGAAGCCGACCCATGCGGTCCACTTTCCGCCGCGTGGGAGCGTCGCGGCGATGAGCCCGCCCGCGACCGCCGCGAACAGGAAGCAGATGGCGCTGCAGCCGAACGACGTCCAGTTCCGCCTCAGCAGGAGCAGTTCCGGCCGCGGCTGCGAGAGATCGCAGTCGCGGAAACTCGTCGTGCTCCACGCGATCGGCGCTACGTCCAGCTCGACTCGGCGGGAGCCGACGTCAACGGTGATGAACTGGGGTGTATTCGTTCTTCGACAAATCCACGGTGCGGTCCCTTTCGCCCACGCAGGTCAGGCACCCCATGCCCCCCGTCGTTCTAGCCCGGCAGCGGTACCGGATGTTATGGTGGTCGCAAACGCCAGCATAGTGATAAGTACCGGTGCCGATGGAGCAGCCGTCGGCGCCCGAGAATTCAGCTTCGGGAGCCTCTCGCGTGGCCAAAGCCTGGGGCGGACGGTTTCAGCACGAGACCGATCCCCGCGTCGAACGCTTTACGGAGTCGATCTCCGTCGATCGGCGGCTCGCGCCGTACGACATCCGCGGCTCGCAGGCCCACGCGCGGATGCTAGCCACGGTGGGGCTCATCAGCGACGACGAACGCGATTCCATCGTCGCAGCGCTGGACGAGATCGGCCGCGAGATCGAGCGCGGCGAATTCCAGTTCCGCACGGAGCTGGAAGACATCCACATGCACATCGAGAGCGCCCTCATCGAACGCATCGGCGATGCCGGCCGCAAGCTCCACACCGGCCGCAGTCGCAACGATCAGGTCGCGACGGACTTGAAACTGTTCGTGCGCGAGGCAATCGATCGGATCGACGGACTGCTGGCGGATCTGCAGCGGGCGTTCGTCGAGCGGGCCGACCGCGACCGCGAGATGATACTGCCGGGTTACACGCATCTGCAGCGCGCCCAGCCGGTGCTGGCCGCGCATTACTGGCTGGCCTACTGCGAAAAGTTCGATCGCGACCGCGGACGGCTGAGCGACTGCCGGCGGCGGGCGAACGTGTCGCCGCTCGGCGCGGCAGCGCTCGCGGGCACGTCGCTGCCCATCGACCGCGCGTACACGGCGGAGCTTCTCGGTTTTGACCAGACTGCGGCCAACAGCCTCGACGTTTCCAGCGACCGCGACTTTCTCGTGGAGTTCGCGTTCTGCCTGTCGCTCATCGCCGTGCATCTGAGCGGCTGGGCCGAAGAATGGATCCTGTGGTTCTCGACGGAGTTCGGCTTTCTGCGGCTGCCCGACGCCTATACGACCGGTTCATCGATCATGCCGCAGAAGCGCAATCCGGACGTGCTGGAGCTGATCCGCGGCAAGACGGCCCGGGCGATTGCGGCAGTCGGGCAGTTGCTGGTCCTCCTGAAGGGACTGCCGCTGGCCTACAACCGCGACCTGCAGGAGGATAAGCCGCCGCTGTTCGACGCATACGACACGGTGGTCTCGTGTCTGGAACTGGCCCCGGCGATCGTCGCGGGCGCGGAACTCGTCGAGGAACGTATCGCGCAGCGGCTGGACGAGGGCTTCCTCGATGCGACGGCGCTCATGGAATATCTCATCCAGCGCGGCGTCCCGATGCGCAGCGCGCACGAAATCGTCGGCCGGCTCGTCGCGGATTGCGAGTCGAAGGGTTGCCGGCTGGCCGACTTGTCGCTCGACGAGCTGCAAGCGGCGTGCGACCGCATCGGCGAGGACGTGAAGGACGTGCTGGGAACGTCGAACGCCGTGCGCGTGCTGACCAGCTACGGTTCCGGCGGCAGCGGCCCGGTCGCCGAGCAACTCGAGCGGTGGCGCGAGAAGTTGTCGTAGCCCGATTCGTGGTCGTGTGGATTTCAATCCACACGACCGAGATCTTTTAGAAGCTCACATCCCATTGAGCATCGGCCGTGTGGATTGAAATCCACACTACCGACTTTCGAGACGCACACACCCCTCGTCAGCGGGTTTCGGTCGGAGCCGCCGTCTTCCGCCGGGGCACCAGCGGCGAGCGCTCGA
The DNA here is from genome assembly GCA_019347905.1 of Planctomycetota bacterium. Taxonomy (GTDB): domain Bacteria; phylum Planctomycetota; class Planctomycetia; order Planctomycetales; family Planctomycetaceae; genus JAHWKJ01. The sequence goes on along the minus strand of JAHWKJ010000189.1, from coordinate 3,353 downwards.
CCGGCCGGAACCGCAGCTTCATTTCGGCGTCCGGTGCGTTGGCGGTTTCCACCGACGGTTGGCCGCTCTGCGGCTTGGCGATGGAGCTGAAGGGGTCCTGTGTCGACGAAATCTGGTGCTCGAGTCGAAGTTCGCTGGCCGGTCCAGCCGCCCGCACGTTTACTGAGGGGCCAGGTTCGTTCGCTGTTTCCAGGTCGCGCGGGTCAGCCGTGGGAATCCGCAGCGTCATACCTGCGCGGACCGCGTCCGGGCTTTCGAGGACGGAGTGGTTGGCCTCATAGATCTCGAGGAACCGAGCGCTCGTTCCCAGGTACTTCTGCGCCAGCTCTGAGAGCGTCTCGCCGGCGCGCACGCGATGCAGAACGAACCCATCCATCTCGGGCACCGTCGGCAGCGCTTCTACGCTTCCAGTTCCCTCCCTTGCTGCCGACGCGCTCGTTCCCCCCCTTACTAAGGGGGGGCCAGGGGGGGTCGCGCCGGAAGTAAACCTTCCCGCGCCAGTTCCCGCACCGAAACTCTCATCGTCACCCGCCGGCCGCAGCGGATCCGGGGCGCCGGCGCGCCCCGCGCGGTCGACCGGCGACGTGCCGTCGTCGTTCTTCAGAAAGTCCGGCAGCTCCCAGTCCGGCAGTTCCGCGGTAAAGCCGCTGTCCCCAGGGGCAGGTTCTTCGCCGGCAAACTGCGGGGGCAAGAGATCCGGATATGGTCCGCCGCGCTTCTGCGCGATTTCGCGGTCGAGGGTCGCCGGGTCGCTCAAGGCGGGCGCGGACGGCGCGGGCGCCGGCTCGTTGCGGAAGAACAACGCCCCGACGATCCCCACCAGCAGAATCCCCAGGGCCAGTCCCAGCTTTTTGTCACGATGCATGGCTGCTCCAGCGAAAGGCGCTTCTCCGGGGTGTTCCGGGGGCTCCCTTCCACCGGGCATGTCGCTTTGTGTCGCCGGTAGCGTGGATTTCAATCCACGCGAGCCGACGCGGGGGCACATATCGCCCTTCCCGCGTGGGTTGAAACCCACGCTACGTCAGGCGCCCCATTGTGTGGCAAAGCGATCTTCGTATCGGATGGCCGCCCCGCGCCGGCGCAGCGAAAGCGGCGATTCCGCGCCGGCGGCGGCAGATTTCGTCAAGTCCTGCGGGCTGTAGCATTGAAGCCGGCGCGCGTTCGGGACACTATAGGTGCAATTCGTGAAAGCGGGCGGGTGGCACTGGCAGCTCGCCTGCCAGTGGCGAGTGGTTCTCACGCGAGCAATACTTCACGAAGCTTTCGCACACGTTTGAGTTCTAGCACGGGATGGCGAGCATCCCGTGGCACCCGGCGCGGCGTTCTTTGTCACCTGCGGTACAATCTGAACTGAAATCCCATGACCTCACGACGAGACTTCCTCAAGACGGCGGCTGCCGCGGGCGCGGCCGTGACCACGCCCTTCTGGTTCTCCCTCGAAACTGCGCGGGCGAACGCCTTTCAAAGTCCCAACGAGCGGCCCGTGCTGGGCTGCATCGGCACTGGCAGCCGCTGGGACGCCGTCGGCCCCAATGCCATGCAGTTCGCCGACTGCGTCGCCGTCTGCGACGTCGACCGCCGCCACGTCGAAAAAGCCGCCGATCGCGTCAAAGCCATCCAGGATGCCAAAGGCCAGGCGAAGGAAGTCGCCCTCGAAGACGACTACCGCAAGGTCCTGGAGCGCGACGACGTCGACATCGTCACGATCGTCACGCCCGACCACTGGCACACGAAGATCGCCATCGAGGCCATGCAGGCCGGCAAAGACGTCTACTGCGAAAAGCCGCTCACGCTCACCATCGAGGAAGGCAAGCAGATCCTCAAAGTGCTGGAAGAGACCGGCCGCGTGTTCCAGGTCGGCACCCAGCAGCGCAGCGAGTACGGCCTGATGTTCCTCAAGGCCGTCGCCATCGCCCACAGCGGCAGGCTCGGCGACTTGAAGACGCTCGAATGCGGCATCGGCGGCGCGCCCGACAGCGGTCCCATCCCCAAGGCCGATCCGCCCGCGGAGCTCGACTGGGAGAAGTGGCTCGGCCAGGCGCCGCTCGTCGATTTCCGCTACAAGCCCGGCGGCGAGTGGGGCAACTCGCGCTGCCATTACGAGTTCCGCTGGTGGTACGAATACTCCGGCGGCAAAATGACCGACTGGGGCGCCCATCACGTCGACATCGCCCAGTGGGCCATCCAGCAGAACGGCCCCGGCCAGGGACCGACGCGGATCGAACCCGTCCTGGCCGAGCATCCCACGCCGCTCGAGAACGGCGTCCCCACCCAGGACGACCGCTACAACACCGCCACGAAGTTCGAGGTGAAGGTCACGTTCCCCGGCGACGTGACGGTGTGGATCAAGTCGCACGCCCGCAACGGCATCCTGATGGAAGGCACCAAGGGCCGCATCTTCGTCGGCCGCGGCGACCTCACCGGCTCCCCCGTCGAAGAACTGGAGAAAAACCCGCTCCCCGAAGACGCCCTCACCAAGCTCTACAAGGGCAAGAAGCCCGTCGGCGGCAACGCCCACATGCGCAACTTCCTCGAATGCGTCGCCGACCGCACGCAGCCCGTCTCCGACGTGCTCACGCACCACCGGGCGATGACGACCTGCCACCTGGCCAACATCGCCATCCGCCTCGGCCGCCCGCTGGAGTGGGACGCCGAGAAGGAACAGATCGTCGGCGATAAAGAAGCCCACCTCTGGCAGGCCCGCGAGCAGCGGCAGGGGTACGAGACATCGGCCGTCTGAGTCGCAGGTTAAGTCTGGCCACCAGCCGCGTGTAATCCTCCGCCGCGTCTGGCCTGGCCACGGTACGTCGGCGCACAGCGTCCATTCATCCTATCCGGCTTTTCTGATTACGATTCCAGCGCCGCGTTTGGGCACACGTTGCTTTGGAGCCATTCCTTCAACTGTAATCAAGCCAGATTTGCGCCATTCCGCGATCCACTCCTTGATATCCTTTTCCCAGACCAGTGGTAATCTCAAGGCATTTGCCCAGAGATGATCGTAGCGCACTCGTTCTTTCGCTTTGAGGTGCTCCCACGCTTCATCGCGTGCTGCAGCCAAACACCGCTCGCGCAGCTTCACGTAATGCGCAGACGGTTCGCCCTCCTCGTCCGCAAAGAATTCTGGTTGACGCGACTTCTCGACCCGGCGTTTCTGCTGCGCTCTGGCGCGCGTGGCTTCCATCTGCTGCATCGCTGTGCGCTCGGCGGCCATGAACACCTCGATGCCTTTTGGATCGCGTGTGAGGTAGATCAGGTGGAAGTGGGTGGCCGCCATTTCCGGATGCAGCACAACGGCGGTCCTTGGCAACGAGAAATTGCCTGCCTTGCGAACCTGTTCCGTGTATTCGGCGACG
>JAHWKJ010000188.1 GCA_019347905.1 Planctomycetota bacterium | reverse complement strand
AGCGGCTGTCGCGATAGTTTAGCCGCGTCCCAGCGGGACGCGCGGCCCGCTGGGCCGCGGGGGACGGGGCTAAACCCGGCTAAACCATGGGGCTGTTTCCCAACATGAACGACATACTCGACGCCACAAGAGATTCCGGAACGGCCGTCGTCGATTTGCCGCCCGCCGTGCCCGAGGTCCGTCCCGGGGCAGGCATCGACTACGAGCGCTTTCTCGACTGCGTCCACTGCGGGCTATGCACGTCGGCATGTCCAACTTATCTCGAAACCGGCAACGAAAACGACAGCCCTCGCGGACGCATTTATCTCATGCGGGCCGTCACCGACGGGCGGCTGGAACTCACCGGCACCGTCAAACGGCATCTCGACCTGTGCCTCGACTGCCGAAGCTGCGAAACCGCGTGCCCCTCCGGCGTGCAGTACGGGCGGCTGATCGAACCCTTCCGCGTCGACATCGAGCGGGCGGAAGCTGCGCGGGGCAAGAAGCCGGGCTGGTTCCGGAGGCTGTTTCTCTACGGCATATTTCCGTATCCGAACCGCATGCGCTGGCTGCTGTTGCCGGCGCGGCTGATGCAACTGGTGCGGCTCGACCGTCTGCTGGACGCCACGCGGCTCACGCGACTTTTGCCCGGCCCGCTGCGGCGAATGCAGTCGCTGCTACCGCGGCTGCGCTCGCGACCGCCGCGGCTGCCGGAACTGGTCCCGGCCGAAGGTCAGCGGCGGGCGCGGGTGGCGCTGTTCACGGGCTGCGTCGCCGAGGCCATGTTCCCGGAAACAAATCGCGCCACGGCGCGCGTGCTGGCGGCCAACGGCTGCGACGTGCTCATCCCGCGGAACCAGCAGTGCTGCGGGGCGATCCACTATCACAGCGGGGCGGGCGAGCCGGCCCTGGCCTTTGCAAATGCCAACGTCCAGGCGTTCCATCCCGATGACGTCGACGCGATCATCGTCAACGTCGCCGGCTGCGGCTCGATGCTCAAGGATTACGGACACGTCGCCCACGAACTGGCACCAGAAAACCAGCAGTTAAAGGACTCACTTGGCGGGTTCGCAGCGAAGGTCAAGGATGTTTCGGAGTTTCTTGCCAAGCTTGGCCCGAGGCCGCCCGCGGGCGAAGTGCGACTGAAAGCCACTTACCACGACGCGTGCCACCTGGTGCACGCGCAGAAGGTCCGCAGCCAGCCGCGGGAATTGTTGTCGCTCGTGCCGGGGCTGGAACTCATTCCGCTGCCGGAGTCGGACATCTGCTGTGGCGCGGCGGGCAGTTACAACCTGACCGAGCCGGAGATGGCCGACCGCCTCGCACGTCGCAAGCTGGAAAACATTCTTGCCACCGGCGCCGAAGCGGTGATTACGGGCAATGCCGGCTGCGCCCTGCAGATCCACTCAGCGCTGCGCCAGTCCGGCGAGCGCATCCCGGTTCTGCATCCGATGGACGTGCTGGACCGGGCCTATCGCGCCGCTGAACGGGGTCAGACCCTTTTGCGGACGAGCGATCAAGATCATGGGGCAGTCGCACATCCGCAAAGGGGTCTGACCCCTGCACCCCAACGAGCAGAGGACGCATCGTGACTGACACCCGGCAGGACGTCGCGTATCTGGTATTCGACGTGGAAGCCGTCGGCGACGGGGAACTGATCGGCCGCGTGCGCTACCCGGCCGAGGGCCTTTCGCCCGCCGACGCGCTCGCTCGCTATCGGGCGGAACTGATCGAGCAGACCGGCCGCGACGTGCTGCCCCCCACGTGGGTGCTGCCGGTCTCGTGCGCCGTCGGCAAAGTCGACGCGGACTTCCGGCTGATCGACATCGCCTGCCTTGACGCTCCCGACTACCGCCCGTGGGAGATCACGCGGCGGTTCTGGGACGGCTGGCGGTACTACGGCTTCCCGACGCTCGTCACGTTCAACGGCCGCGGCTATGACCTGCCGGTGCTGGAATTGGCCGCGTATCGTTACGGCCACAGCGTGCCCGCCTGGTTCAACATGGACGCCAAGAGCTACGAGCAGTCGCGGAACCGCTACAACTCAGCCTCGCACCTCGACCTGATGGACCTGTTCTCGAATTTCGGCGCCTGCCGCGTCTCGGGCGGCCTCAACCTGCTGGCGAACCTCATCGGCAAGCCCGGCAAGACCGGCATCGACGGTTCGCAGATCCAGGACATGTTCGCGGCCGGCCGGTTGGGCGACATCAACGACTACTGCCGCTGCGATGTGCTCGACACGTACTTCGTGTTCCTGCGCAGCCGGGTGCTCCTGGGCCGGCTGAGCCTGGACGACGAACAGCGGATCGTCGCCGAGACGAAGGACTGGCTCGGCCAGCGCTGCGAGGAATTCCCGGCCTACGCCCATTACCTGGAGCACTGGGGCGACTGGCACCCGCCGGAGCCGGCGACCGCGGCGGCCGCCGCCGGCGAACAGGCATAACGGAAACTCATTGCAGCCCCGGCGCGGCCGCTGCTATGATTCCGCGCGCCGTGCGACTGCGGAGCGCGAGCGGAGACGCTTGCGGTCCGTGAGCCTGCCGCGGCGATTCCGGAGCCTTTCCTCAGCACACGGACGGTGCACCATGCATAGCGACCTCGAACGGGCGATTCGCGAGAAACAGGCCGTGGTGGGTGTGATCGGCCTGGGCTACGTCGGCCTGCCGCTGATCAACGCCTTCACCACCGCCGGCTTCCGCACGATGGGCTTCGACGTCGACCGCTCGAAGGTCGAGAAGCTCGCGGCTGGCAAAAGCTACATCAAGCATCTGCCGTCGTCCACGGTCGGCCGCTGGCTCGCCGAGGGACAGTTCGAGCCGACCGCCGACATGTCGCGGCTGGGCGAGCCGGACGTGCTCCTGATCTGTGTGCCCACGCCGCTGTCGGACAGCCGCGACCCCGATCTGACCTATGTCGAGAACACCGCCCGGGCGATTGCGAAGACGCTCCGACGCGGCCAACTTGTCGTGCTGGAGAGCACGACCTATCCCACCACGACCCGCCACGTGATGCTGCCCATCCTCGCCGCCAGCGGACTCGCGGTGGGCGACGATTTCTTCGTGGCCTACAGCCCGGAGCGCGAGGACCCCGGCAACCCGGATTACTCGGCCGCCGGCATTCCCAAGGTTGTGGGCGGAATCGACGAGACGAGCGGCCGGCTGGCGCAGGCGCTGTACTCGCAGGCCATCGTGCAGGTTGTGCCCGTCTCCAGCCCCGAGGTCGCCGAGGCGTGCAAGATCCTCGAAAACACCTACCGGGCCATAAACATTGCACTTGTCAACGAACTCAAGATGCTCTTCGACCGCATGGGCATCGACATCTGGGAAGTGGTCGACGCGGCGAAGACCAAGCCCTTCGGCTTTCAGGCGTTTTATCCAGGGCCGGGGCTGGGCGGGCACTGCATCCCTATCGACCCCTTCTACCTCACGTGGCTGGCCCGCAAGCAGGGGCTGACGACGCGGTTCATCGAACTGGCCGGCGAAGTCAACAGCCGCATGCCCGAGTACGTCGTCTCGCGGATGGCCGATCTGCTCAACGACGACGGCAAACCCGTCAAAGGCAGCCGCATCTGCATCCTCGGCATGGCCTACAAGAAAGACGTCGACGACCCGCGGGAAAGCCCGTCGTTCGAGCTGCTGGAACTTCTGCGGGCCCGCGGCGCGCAGCTCACGTACAATGATCCGCACATTCCGAAGCTGCCGAAGATGCGGCACTGGGACGTGCCCGAGATGACGTCCAGCGAACTGACGCCCGAGTTTCTGGCCGCGCAGGACTGCGTGCTGATTGCGACGGATCATACGGCGTACGATTACGACGTCATCGTGCAGCACGCCCGGCGGGTGCTCGACACCCGCAACGCCACCCGGAACGTGACCCATGGCCGCGAAAAGATCCGCAAGGCGTAGACATTGCCGAAAGCCGGCGTATACAGCAGTCGCTGACATCCGGACGCGGGTCGCAGTTGTTGAAGCTTGAGATACGTTTATGAACGGAACGCAACGAGATTCTGTTCCCCCGCGCGTCGACGTCCGCCCGTACCGCGGCCAATGGGTGGCGCTGCATCCGAAGACGTACGAGATCATCGCTTCCGGCAGCTCGCTCCACGAAGCCGAAGAGGCGGCCGTGGCCCGAGGGGTTTCCACTCCTGTTTTGTTCCCGGTGCCGCACTCGACGGCATTCTTCGTGGGGCTGGATAAGGTCTCCGCACCGGCAACGCGATGATCTATCCGTACTGGGAAATCTGGCACGGCGACGAATTGCACCTCTTGCCGCTTGTCCAGATCACGGGGCGGAGCACGCGGGATTCCATCGATCTGCTCGCGCTGGTCGATTCCGGCTCAGAACACAACGTCTTTGGCATGGACGTGGCCGACAGGCTCGGCATTCTCCCGGCGGAGGCCGAGCCGGTTGCCATTGTCGGGATGGGCGAGCAGTCGCGAGATCGATATCCGGCGGGTCCGCTCCTGAAACGCCTACCGCACCCCCGCCGGCTCATTGCAACTGACGCGGGGTCACGGCATGATATTGTGACCGTGGACCTGTCGGCGAGCCCCGCGTTTCAGGCCGCCGCTCCCCGGGGACCGTGTGTTGCCGCCGGAGGTGGGCGTGGAGGTCACACAGCTCAAGTTGCCGAAGCTCGTCGAGGAGCGTCTCGCCCGGCACCGCAGCTACCGCCGCCAGCGCAGTGTCGCGGCCAACGTCGCCCGCTTCGCGTGGTGGTCGGCGATGAAGGGGGCGCTCAAGCTCCTGCACCGTCTCGAAATCCGCGGCCGCGAGAACCTGCCCCAGCAGCCGTCGTTCATCCTGGTGGCGAACCACTCCAGCCATCTCGATGCCATCGTGCTGGGGGCGGCCCTGCCTTTGAGGTTGCGGAACCAGGTCTACCCGCTGGCGGCGGGCGACGTGTTCTTTGAGACGCCGCGGATGGCGGCCTTCTCGGCGACGTTCCTCAATGCGCTGCCTGTGTGGCGGAAGAACTTTGGCGCGCACGCGGTGAAGGAACTGCGGAGCCTGCTCATCGATGAACCCAGCATCTTCATTTTCTTCCCGGAGGGCGGCCGCACGCGCGACGGGCTGATGCAACGCTTCCGCGCCGGCGTCGGTATGCTCACGGCCGACACGAGGGTGCCAGTCATCCCCTGCTACCTGTCCGGCACGTTCGATGCGTTCCCCCCCTATCGCCGGTTCCCGCGTCCGAAGAAGGTGACGGTGGACATCGGCCGCCCCCGCCTGTTTGCCGATGTGGAAAACCGCCGCAACGGCTGGGAGTACATCCGCGGCGAAATCGAAGCCGACGTGCGCGAACTGGGCATAGCGGCCGAAGCCCGGCGGCACGGCGCGATCCGCTAAGCTTATGTCGCCGCCGGGCTCCGTGAAGGGGTCAGACCCCTTTGCGGCTCACCCGCTCTCCAACTTCAATATCGCTCGTCCGCAAAGGGGTCTGACCCCGTGGGGGAACCCTCTGCATGACGCCGCTGATTTTCGACGCCCACCTCGACCTCGCGTGGAACGCCGTCGAATGGAACCGCGATTTGATGCGGCCGGTGGCTGAGATCCGCGAGTACGAACGGCAGTTCGAGGGCATCATCCCCGGCGACTGCACGGTCTCGTGGCCGGAACTGGCGCGCGGCCGCGTGGGCGTCGTCATCGCCACCTTGATCGCGCGGCTGCACCGCCGCGACAAGCCGCGCACGTTCTACCAGTCGCGCGAAGCCGAGTACGCCGCCGCGGTCGGACAGCGAGCGTACTACACGGCAATGGCCCGCCGCGGCGTCATTCGCGAGATCGCCGATTCGAAAACGCTCGACGAGCACGTTGCCGCCTGGCTGGAGCCCGCCAACGGGCGGCCGCCGATCAGCGTCATCCTCAGCATGGAAGGCAGCCAGCCGATCCAGTCGCCGTCGCAGATCCCGGAATGGTGGGAGATGGGCCTGCGGATTGTCGGTCCGGCCCACTACGGTGAGAACCCTTACTGCTTCGGCACCGGCAGCGAAGGCGGCCTCAAAGCCGACGGGCCGGCGCTGCTCAAGGAGATGGACAAGGCCGGTATGCTGCTGGACGTGACGCACCTGGCCGACCGCTCCTTCTGGGAGGCCCTCGATGTCTTTATCGGCCCGGTGCTCGCCAGCCATCACAACTGCCGCAGCCTCGTGTCCGGCGACCGCCAACTGGCCGACGAGCAGATTCAGGCACTGATCGAGCGCGGGGCCGTCATCGGGGCGTCGTTCGACAACTGGATGATCCGCCCCGGCTGGAAGATCGGAGTCAGCGATCCCTCCACCGTCACGATGGAACACATCGCCGACCACACCGACCACATCTGCCAGCTCGCGGGCAGCGCCCGGCACTGCGGCATCGGCAGCGACCTCGACGGCGGCTTCGGGAAAGAGCAGTCGCCCCACGAGCTCGACACCATTGCCGACCTGTCGCGCTTCGCCGAAATCCTCGACCGCCGCGGCTACAGCCATGACGACGTTGAGGCCATCCTGTACCGTAACTGGGTGGAGTTCTTCCGCCGCGCATGGGGTCGCGACACGGGAAACAAACGATGAGACGGCACGCAATCGCCCTGTTTCTGCTTGCATCGCTGTGCCGAGTCACGTCCGCCGCCGAGAATCCGCCCAACGTCCTCGTTGTCCTCACTGACGACCAGGGCTGGGGCGATTTGAGCGGGCACGGCAACACGAACCTCGCCACGCCGAACATCGATTCGCTGGCCGCCGACGGCGCGCTGTTCGAGCGGTTTTACGTCTGCCCCGTGTGCTCGCCGACGCGGGCCGAGTTCCTCACCGGACGCTACCACCCCCGCGGCGGCGTCCGCGGCGTCTCGACTGGCGGCGAACGGCTCGACCTCGACGAGCACACGATTGCCCAGACGTTCAAAGCGGCCGGCTACGCCACCGCCGCCTTCGGCAAATGGCACAACGGACTGCAGCATCCGTATCACCCGAATGCCCGCGGCTTCGACGAGTTTTACGGCTTTTGCTCCGGCCACTGGGGGCAGTATTTCGACCCTGAGCTGGAGCACAACAACAAGCTCGTCCGCGGCAAGGGCTTCATTATCGATGATCTGACGGACCACGCCCTGGCGTTCATCGAAAACAACCGCGAGCGGCCGTTCGTCTGCTACCTGCCGTACAACACGCCGCACTCGCCAATGCAGGTGCCCGACCGCTTCTGGAAGAAGTTTGCCGACGTCGATTTGAAGCTGCGACACCAGGGCGCGAATCGCGAAGATGTGGACCACACGCGGGCGGCCCTCGCGATGTGCGAGAACATCAACTGGAACGTCGGCCGGCTGCTGGCAAAGCTCGACGAGCTGAACCTCGCCGAGCGCACGATCGTCGTTTACTTTTCCGACAACGGCCCCAACGGCTGGCGGTGGAACGGCGGCATGCGCGGCCGCAAAGGTTCCACCGATGAAGGTGGCGTCCGCGTGCCGCTCTTCGTGCGTTGGCCGGGCCACATCCGCCCCGGCACGCGCGTCGGTCAGATTTCAGGCGCCATCGACCTGTTGCCGACGCTGGCGGATCTGGCGGGCATCGAAGTCGCCGCCGAACAGCCGCTCGATGGCGTGAGCTTGGAACCGCTGCTGACGGGCAGCGCCGCCGACTGGCCCGACCGCAGGCTGTTCTCGCACTGGAACGGCCGCGTGAGCGTCCGCACTCAGCAGTACCGCCTCGACGACGCCGGCCGTCTGTACGACATGGAAGCCGATCCGGGCCAGACGATGGACGTGGGCGCGGAGCATCCAGACCTGCGGAACACGCTGCGTGCCAGCGTCGCCAAGTGGCGGAAGGACGTGCTCGCCGGACTGGGCCGGGACGACCGCCCCTTCACGGTCGGCTACTCGCCCACGACTTTCCTGCCGGCCCGCGACGGCGTCCCGCACGGTAATGTCCAGCGCAGCGCCCGCGCCCCCAACTGCTCGTACTTCACCAACTGGACCAGCCCGGACGACCGCATCACGTGGGACATCAAAGTGTCCGAGGACGGCCGCTACGAGGCCGCAGTCTATTACACGTGCGCGGCCGACGACGTCGGTTCTACGGTCGAATTGACGTTCGGCGACTCCCGCACGAGCGCCAAAGTCACCGATCCGCACGACCCGCCGCTCGTGGGTGAAGAACACGACCGCGTCTCGCGCGGCGGTGAATCGTATGTGAAAGACTTCAAGCCCCTCTCGCTAGGCGTCCTGCCACTGAAAGCCGGCCGCGGCCAACTCACACTCCAGGCCCCGAAAGTCGCCGGCCGCCAGGTGATGGACGTGCGCTATGTCGTCCTCACGCGGCTGACGGATTCGTGAATCTGCCCTCCGCCTACTGCCGCCCGCCTTCCGCCTTCAGGTGGCGATCCAGAAACCGGTACGCCACCTCGCGAGCCTCCGGCGGGAAGTCGTGCGCGCTCTCCGGGTAGTTGGCCTGCAGGTTCTCCGGCCGGTCGTAGAGTTCGTAGATCGGCTTCGCCGCGGCCACGCAATCGCGGACGCCGGAGACTTCGAAGTTGTCGTCTCGCACGGGGGCGCTGGCCAGAAACGGACGTGGGGCGAAGCTGGCGACGATCTCCGGGAAATCGAACGGCACGCGGTCCGGGTCGTTGCCGTACTTCCGGTCGATCAGCGGCATGTAACGGTTGCTCGTCCAGCCCTTCAGCCTGCCGCCGTAATACTTGTGGAATCGCGTGAAGCCGCAGTTGGAGACGATGACCCTGATCCGCGGCTCGAACGCGGCCGTGAACATCGCGTTGTGCCCCCCCAGCGAATGCCCGATGACGCCGATCCGCCCGCCGTCGACTTCCTCCAGCGCTTGCAAAAGATCGACGGCCCGGATGTTGTCGTAGATGGCCTTCATCGTACCGCTCCGGTAGCGGTCATCGGCGAAGTCGTACTTGTAGTCGCCGAACGACGGGTAATCCGGCGCGAGCGTGACATAGCCGCGGCGGGCCAGGTGCAGGGCGTAATGCAGGTTCGGATTGCCGCCCAGCCCCGCGGGTTCCGCTTTGCCGATCGCCGTCGTCTGATGCAGACACAGCACCGCCGGCCGCTTCAGCCGCTCTCCCGTGGGAAAGAACAGGTACGCCGAGACGGTCGCCTCGGGCGAGTCGGTGTGGTAGCGAATCTTCCTGCGAACGAACCCGCCGCCGGTGTCGTCCGCTTCGACCGTCACCGTCTCGAGGATATTGACCTCATCGAGCGGCACCGGCTCCTCCGGCACCGGCAGCTTGCCCATCACCGTCTGCATGTGCGCGAGAACGTGCCGCCGCCGGATCTCCCAGTCCGCCCGCGACTCAATCGCCCGCTTCGCCCCCTTCGCGTCGATGTAGTAGCTCAGATCGACATGATCGCCATAGGACGGTACGGCCGGCGCATCGGCTGGTGACGCGCCGCGATCCTGCGCTGTGGCCGAAGCGACCAACAGCAACAATACACCGCAGATCGCCATCGCAAGGTTGGCACTGGTGGCTCGCCCACCAGTGCGGAGCGGGAAGCGATTGAGCTGGTTCATGGGGTTCCGCCGAGTTAGACAGACATCGACGCCTGACAACGAGGCATCGAAGGATAGAATAGCTCCTGGGCCTCTGAGGCACAAAAGGAGCAACGGATGGCCGATCTTGTCCTGACCGGCGTAAATGAAGAAGTCCTCCACCAGCTTCAGAAGCGCGCCGACATGCACGGGCGAACTCCAGAGGAGGAAGCCAAGACGGTCCTCGCGGAAGTCTTGCAAGAGAAAATCCACGATGGTTGGGAGCGATGAGCGTGGCCATAGCGATCGAACGCTGCGCCCCGAGACTGATGGCGGGCGAATTGTCGTGGGGGACGTCGGACCTGAGAAGAACTTGGCCTTTCATAGTTCTCCTCGAGGAATCGAGTTACAGGAGCACGCGCGATGCTGTCACGCAGTCGAATGGCTTGGATTGCAGGATTGACATCTGTGGTACTCGTCGGATGCGGATCGCATGCAGACGAGGAAGAATCTGTGACGGCTCCAAACGGTTCTCAGCCGGCACACGACCATGGCGATGAAGAAATCGCCTTCCAATTCACGGCTACGGAGCCGCGCGTGGGGCGGGTCATCGTCATGAGAACGCTGGAACGGCGGGGGCTGCCGCGCTTGGAGACCAGAATCGAGTGGGCCATTTATATCGAGCCCACGGATGAGGGTCTCCGAATTGTGAGCCGCCAGCCCATAGTCACTGTTCCGCGAGCACGATTGCCCGAGGATGTCTTGAATCAATTACTGATCGGGCGCCTGTTTCTTGCAAGTGGCGTACTCGATAAGGATGGCATATTTCGCACCAATGACGGCACCGCCGACAGCGTCAAGGATCTCCAAGAGGCGCTGGTGAGTGCCGGTCTTTCTCAGCTATCGCGACCACAAGTAGAGCAGTTCGTCAAC
>JAHWKJ010000187.1 GCA_019347905.1 Planctomycetota bacterium | reverse complement strand
TGCCCTTGACGAGCCTGCCGGTGTGCAGCACGTGGCAGCGGTGCGGCGGCTCCCACAGCGTGATCTCCATCGTGTCCAGGAAGCCGAACGGGCCGACGCCGGTGAAGGCCTCGATGCCGGCGCCCACGCCGATGCCCTGCTGGTGCGTGGGGCGGACCGTCGTGCCCAGCATCCACTCGCCCTGGCCGGCCCAGTCGGTGGCGCCGGCCCAGGTCCGCTCGACGGGGGCGTCGACGTCGACGGTCAGGACGAGGGTCGCGGTCATGCCCCGGATCCTCCGGCCGGCGGTCGTCCGCCGCCACCCGGACCTTGATCAACGCCAGGCTCGCGCACCTCCTGACGCGCCAGGAAGTGCGCGAGTGCGGCGTGGATCAGGGCTGCTGGTGCGGGCGGGGGTCGTGCTGCTCGACCGGCTGCTCGCTGAGCAGGTCGCTGCCGGGGTCGGCCGGCGGCAGGGGTGCGGGCTCGTCGGGGAACAGGCCCAAAGGCCCTCGCGGCACGGTGGACGATGACATGGGGACGTGCTCGTTTCCCAAGGATGGAAACATGTGTCCATACACTGGCATTCCACCCTGCTCGCCTGGGAAAGTCAAGTGCCGTGGAGGCAGAACGCCGCACGCGTCGCACAGCCAACTCCACGGGCCGCACGTCGCGGCATTAACAGCGGGAAACGTGAGACGAGCGACGAGGCCGGCGAAATCCGCGCAACCGTTGCCGTATGAGTGAGAGAGCAAGTGAAGCTGCACCCTCGGAATTCACGCCGGGGCCGTAGTCGCCTTTTCGATTCGATGCCGCGCTGGAACGTTGAGGGGCAAGATGGCCGGGGGGCCGGGGGGTGTGCAAGTTGCAAAGTTGCTCGTGGTCGAGGGTCGAGAGTCGAGGGTCGAGGGCCAGAAAGGGCCGAGGGTCGAAACCCAGACGGCGGATGTGGGATCGCCACGAAGATTTCCCGGCGACAGCTCGAACCGCCCAACGGCGGCGGTCGCTCGCACGTAAGTATCAAGGCGTCGTAACTGCAAAGCCGGCGGCGGCATGCGCCGTTTTGGGGGCAAGAGCGCATCTTGTCACGTTTTCCACGATGCGGTACGATTGACTGGTTCGGCCGCTGTGCGGCTTCGCGCACGGCTCGCTGCCGACAGCCCCGCCTGATTTCCCACCCGTCACACGCTTTCGGAACCTGCTGATGAAGTTTAAGACCCCCACGCGGGCCGCGGTGTCGCTGACGATCGGCATGCTGCTGCTGGTGGCCGCCACCGTCGGCGCGCAGAACCTCTCGGAGAACCGCGGGGAGGACGGCACCGTCGCCCGCCGCGTGTGCGACATGATCACGCGGCAGCACATCAGCCATGGGGAAATCGACGACAAGGTGTCGGCGCGGCTGTTCAAGCGCTACCTGGAGCAGCTCGACGGCCAGAAGCTGTACTTCCTCAAGGCCGATATCGCGAAGCACGAGCGCGACCGCGAGCGGCTCGACGACCAGCTCAAGAGCGGCAGCGTCGAGTTCGCCTACCGCGTCTTCGACCAGTTCGCCGCCCGCGTCGCTGAGCGCGTCGAATTGGCCCACAAGCTGATCGACGCCGAGCACGACTTCACCGTCGATGAGACGCTCATCGTCGACGGCGACGAGCTGGACTGGGCCGCCACGGAAGAAGAAATCGCCGAGCGCTGGCGGAAGCACATCAAGTACGCGCTGTTGGTGCTCAAGATCGACGGCGAGACGATGGAAGCCGCTCGCGACCGCTTGCACAAGCGTTTCCGCAACCAGGTGCGCGCCATCGCGCAGACCGAAGACTTCGAGAAGCTGGAGATGTACCTGTCTTCGCTCACGCACGTCTTCGACCCGCACTCCAGCTACATGTCGCCGCAGACGCTGGAGGATTTCAAGATCCAGATGGCGCTGCGCCTGCAAGGCATCGGCGCTGCCCTGCGGTCGGAAGACGGCTACACGATCGTGGCCAGCATCGTTCCCGGCGGCGCGGCCGACGAGGACGGACGCCTCAAGAAGAACGACAAGATCGTGGCGGTCGATTCCGGCGACGGCGTCTGGCAGGACATCGTCGAGATGAAGCTGAGCAAGGTCGTGCGGCTCATCCGCGGGCCGGAAGGCACCGAGGTCAAGCTCAAGGTGCAAAAGCCCGACGAAGTGCTCAACGCCGAAACCGGTGAGGTGAAGAAGGGTGCCGTCGAGGTGGTCGCCCTCACCCGGCAGGTCATCCAGCTCACGCAGCAGGAAGTGAAGGGCGAGATCATCGAGACCGCCGAGCGGCTGGGCGGGTCGACGAACAGGCACCTCAAGATCGGCGTCATCAACATTCCCTCGTTCTATCGCGATTTCGACGGCGCCAAGCAGGGCGTCAATGGGTTCCGCAGCACCAGCCGCGATGTGCGGGCCGTGCTGGAGCGGTTCGAGAAGCAAGGCGGCGTCGACGCGGTCGTGATCGACCTGCGGATGAACGGCGGCGGCGCGCTGACCGAGGCCATCGAGGTCTCGGGCCTGTTCATCGACAACGGCCCCGTCGTCCTGGTGAAGGAAGAGGGCGGCAAGATCACGTCCCACCGCGACGACGACGACGGCGTCGCCTGGGACGGACCGCTGGTGGTCGTCTGCAACAAACTTTCGGCTTCGGCGTCGGAAATCTTCGCCGGCGCCATCAAAGACTATGGTCGCGGTCTCGTGGTCGGCGACTCGACCACGCACGGCAAGGGCACCGTGCAGAACGTGATGCCTGTCCCCAGCCGCGCCTTCGCCTTCCTGGACCAGAAGGGCACTGGGGCGCTCAAGCTGACGATCAGCCAGTTCTACCGGGTCAACGGCTCCAGCACTCAGAGCAAGGGCGTGGAGTCGCACCTCGTGTTGCCCTCGCTGATGGACCATCTCGACTTGGGAGAGGCCTCGCTCGACAACGCGCTCGCTTTCGACAAGATCGAGCCGGTCGAGTGCACGCAGTACGGCTGCGTGAACAGCGACCTCATCGAGAAGCTCAAGGAGTCCTCCAGCCGCCGCATCGCCGCCCACCCCAAGTTCCAGGAGGCGGTGAAGGAAATCGAAACGTACCTCGCGACCAAGAATCGCAAGTGGGTCCCGCTCCAGGAGGAAGTGCTGCGCAAGGAGCGGCTGCAGTCAAAGAAGCAGGAACTCGAAGCGGCCGAGGAGCCCGAGGAGCCGGAACCCGATGGGCCGATTTTCCCGGAAGATCACTACAACGATGAGGTGCTCGAGATTTCCCGCGACTACGCCATGCTGCTCAAGGACTCGAAGACGGCGCTGAAGTAATGCCCGCTCCAAGGGTCTGCGTGCTGCGTGCCCCCGGCACGAATTGCGACGTTGAAACGGCCTTCGCCTTCGACAGCGCCGGCGGAAAGTCCGACCGCCTGCACCTGTATCGCCTGCTGGAACAGCCGCGGCGGCTGGACGATTACCAGATCCTGTGCCTGCCCGGCGGCTTCAGCTACGGCGACGACGTCGGTGCAGGGGTGATTTTCTCGCGGCAGCTTTCCGGCCGGCTGGGCGAAGCGCTGGCGAAGTTCATCGCGCGCGACACGCTGGTGCTGGGCATCTGCAACGGCTTTCAGGTGCTGCTCAAGGCGGGGCTGCTGCCTGACGGCGCCGAGGGCTTTGCCCGCAATGGTCGCCCGCCGGAAGCCACCCTCACCTGGAACGACAACGGCCGCTACACCGCCCTCTGGGTGCGGCTGAAGAACGACTGCGCGGGCAGCGTGTTTTTGCGCGGCATCGAGGAGATCGAGCTCCCGGTCGCGCATGGCGAAGGACGGCTCGTCGTGCGGGATGAGGCTGTGTTACCTCGCTGGCGGGAAGAGAACAAGGTCGCCCTGCGTTACGTTCCGCCGCCGGGCATCGAGGGCGGCGCCCCCCCCATTCCCCCCCTTACCAAGGGGGGGCCACGACTCACTCCCCCCCTTACCAAGGGGGGGCGAGGAGGGGTGGGCGAAAACGTGTTGCCGTTTCCCTACAACCCCAACGGCTCGGTCGATAACATCGCCGGCCTCGCCGATCCGAGCGGCCGCGTGCTGGGCCTGATGCCGCATCCGGAGCGGTTCCTGCACGCGACGCAGCACCCGCAGTGGACGCGGCTGGGCCTCTGCGGTGAGGGCGAGGGAATGAAGATCTTCCGCAATGCGGTCGCATATTTCGGCTGAAGATGCGCACGTTCGAAGGTGAACTGCAGGCCGCCGACGGCGATCGTTATGCGATCGTCGTCTCGCGGTTCAACGAGCTGGTCGCGCGGCGGCTGCTCGAGGGCGCGGTCGAAACGCTGAAGCGGGCGGGTGCGGCCGATGATCACGTCGACGTGTGCTGGGTTCCGGGAGCGTTCGAGTTGCCGCTGGTGGCGTCGCGGCTGGCGGCGAGCGGCCGCTACGCGGCCGTCATTCCGTTAGGTGCCGTCATTCAGGGCGAGACGCTGCACCACGAGTACATCAATCGCGAGGTCGCCCGCGGCCTGATGGACGCGGGACTCACCAGCGGTGTGCCGGTCGTGTTCGGCGTGCTCACGTGCCAGACACTGGAGCTGGCCCTGGAGCGGGCCGGCGGCAAAGCCGGCAACAAAGGCGCCGAAGCCGCCCGCGCCGCGATCGAGACGGTCAGCCTGCTGCGACAGTTTGACGCCGGCGGCGGGTGAGCCTACAGCGCGGCGAAGTTCTCGAGCAGCTTGAGGCCGGCCCGCTGGCTCTTCTCGGGGTGGAACTGCGTCGCGAACAGGTTCTCGCGCTCGATCGCGGAAACGAATTCGACGCCGTGCTGCGTGCGGCCGGCGACCAGCGAGTCGTCCCGCGGCACGACGTAAAAGCTGTGTACGAAGTAGAAGTGGGCCTCCTCCGGAATGCCCTCCAGCACGCGACTGGGTCCGAAGCGTGCCACGCGGTTCCAGCCCATGTGCGGCACTTTGAGATCGGGCGCGAGGGGAAAGCGCACCACCTCGCCGGGGATTACCCCCAGCCCCGGCCACTGCCCGTCTTCGTAACTGGTATCGAACAAAAGCTGCAGGCCCAGACAGATGCCCAGAAACGGCCGGCCCGATTCAATGTGGGCGCGGATCGGCTCGATCAGCCCGCGCTCGCGCAGGGCGGCAATGGCATCGCGAAAGGCCCCCACGCCCGGCAACACCAACTTCTCGGCGCGATCGAGCCGCTCGGGTGAATCGCAGATCTCCGCCGCCGCCCCCAGCCGCTCGAAGGCCTTCTGGACGCTGCGGAGATTGCCCATCTGGTAATCGACGATGTGGATCATGGCGTCCGCTTGGCAAGCCATTTCTGAAGCGATCGGTCACTCTCGGTGGAGGGACGACCGTCGAGGAGACTTTGGACGCTGATGTCCTCGTCCAGTTGCGGCCAATGAATCCCGCTGCCGCCGGCGATCAGCCGCCAGTCCCTCCGCTCCACCTCAGTGGCGTGGGCCAGCCGCGGATACCAGCCCAGCGGCGCCGAAACGCTCCGCCCGTCGGACAGGTCGACGGTCAGGGTATCGTCCGTCGTGCCGACGTGGATGATTGCGACGTCGCGAGCCTTAGTCGTTGAAGAACTCATCCCAGCGATCCAGAAGGTCCTGTTGAGATTGAACAATTAGTCGCTCAATGTCCCGCAGCTCTGAGCGGGCAAAACCACTGCTCCATTCCAGACGAACGGGGTTGAGCCAGAACTTCGCTTCCGAGTTGTCACGCTCGACATGAATGTGCGGCGGCTCTTCACCATCGGCTGAATAGAAGAAGAAGCGATAGGGGCCGCTGCGAAGTACCGTTGGCATGACATTGGGCCGCTCTGTCAATCATCGCGGGCACATGGTAACCAGGTTCACCGACACTTAATCCCCGCCACCGGTTCGCCACCGATCGTCGTAGGCCGTTCCCCTCGCCGCGGCGATCCCCGGCCAGCGGCCGTTGCGCGGCAAATGGCCGTCCGTCAGGTCGGCGTTCTCTCCCTGAAGATAGAGATGCTGATCGGCGGGCGTCCACTCCTCGATGATCTCGACATGCGGCCCGCGCGGCGCCAGGCCCATTCCTCGCTTCACCAGCCGCACCAGCCACAGCGAAAGAAATAGCCCCGCCCCCATCACCATCGCCAATGGCACCACGGCTGCTCCCCAGGCGAACCAATTGCGGGCGACGGGCCAGATGTGCCGCCAGCCCAATAGCACGACCAGCGCTCCCAGGCTGAGATACGGACCGAAAGGAATCTCGCGATGACCCGCGCGCAGCCAGCGCACGGCGTGCACGGCGAGAGCGAAGACGGGCGCGATGATGAACGCCACGATTGTCGGCTGCCAGCCCAGGAAGCTGCCGATCGTCGCCATCAGCACCACGTCGCCGAAGCCCATCGCTTCTTCACCCAGCGCGGCGCCGCCGAGAATCCGCAGACCCCACACGAGGCCGCCGCCCACGAGCAGTCCTGCCATGCTCACGGCCAGGCCGTGCAGGCGCGGGTGCTCGAACACCCATTGCGGCACATCCAGTCCCGCGATCGGTACCCAACTCGAGCGGGCGGCGCCCGCCAGCTCCACCGGCGAGCTGCCGAAGTCGAGTCGCAGCAAGGGCGGCAGATGAGACACGAACACCGGATCCTGAAACCATAGCGGCACCAGAAACACCTGCCCGATCGCGGCCGCTCCCAGCACGCCCACCGCCATCGCCGGCAGCGTCGAGGCGTCGGGAATGGTGAACGTGTCGAAGTCGATCAGCGTCGCGACCACCAGTGCCTGCATCAGCACCATGTGGTACGCGTACCGCCAGTGCAGCCACGCTTCGGCGGAGAGTCCCTCTGCGAGAATCTGCGGCCCCAGCGGCGAATACGTGCCCGAGTCGGCCAGCGACGCCCGCCAGCCGCCCGGCACTTCCACCAGGTACACCGCCACGAACAACAGCCCGTTCGCCAGTTCCACCAGGGGATAGCGCGGCGAGATCCGGCCGCGGCAATAGCGGCAGCGGCCGCCGAGCATCAGCCAGCTCAGCACCGGCACGTTGTCCCGCCGCAGGATCGGATGGGCGCAGTGGGGACAGCTCGATGGCGGCGACGTGAGCGACTTCAATTGATCGAACAGCCGCTCGTGCTGCGGAATGCGATACGCGCAGACATTGAGGAAGCTGCCCAGCACAGCCCCGAGGGCGAACAGGAACGGCAGCACCAGCCACAGCGGGGCGTCAAACAGTACCACCGCCGCGCTCCTGCTCCAGATGCCGCCGGACGGCGGCCGCGATCTCTTCCACCAGGCTCTCGACCGATCGCCCTTCGGTGTCGACCAACACGCTCGCCGTCTCGCGGTAGAAAGGCTCGCGGATGGCGAGCAGCTTTTCGATCTCGGCCAGTCCACCGGCCGACGTGAGGTTCGGCCTCCGCTCAGACGTGCTGGTATCGGCCTCGATCCGCTCGATGAGCGTCTCGGGACGAGCCTTCAACCAGACGACCGGCCCGGCCCGGCGCATGTTGGGGCGCGTCTCGGCATCGAGCACGGCTCCGCCGCCCGCGGCAATGACCAGTCGATGGCCGGCAAGCAACTCGGCCAGCACGGCCCGTTCGCGGCGGCGAAAGCCGGCTTCGCCCTCGGCGTCGAAGATTTGGCGGATCGACAGTCCGCCGCGGCGTTCGATTTCGACGTCCGCATCGACCCACGACCAGCCCAGACGTTCCGCGAGCGGCCCCGCGACGCTGGATTTCCCGCTGCCTCGGTAGCCGATAAGCGTCACGACCATACGGCCCAGCCCTGCATCGCGAGGGGGTCAGACCCCTTTGCGGACGAGCGATATCGACAAGAGAAAGCGGTCGGGCCGCAAAGGGGTCTGACCCCGTCTGGCGAAGAAGCGGGCCGGTCGGGGCGGCCCGTGCTCCAGGCTGGATGCGGTCGAGAAACCTGATCCGGCGCTGCTGCTTAGTAGCGGTGGCCGCCGCCGCCCCGCGGTTCGCGCGGCTTGGCTTCGTTGACGGTCAGCCGCCGGCCGTCGAGTTCTGCCCCGTTCATGCCGTCGATGGCGGCCTCGCCGCCGTCGGCCATCTCGACGAAGCCGAAGCCCCGTGAACGGCTGGTCTCGCGGTCCGAAATCACTTCGGCCCGCGAGACGGTCCCGTAGGCCTCGAAGGCCTGTCGGAGGTCATCGGACGTTGTATTGTAGGAAAGATTCCCCACGTACAGGTTCATGCTCATTTCGATCCTTTGGCCCCGCGGATTCTTCATCAGGACGCGCCCTCGCACGTCCACCCAGAGTATCATAACACGCAGCCGCTTTGCGGGAAAAGACAACTCTACTGTCCCGAAGCCATGCCCCCCGACGACGAAGACAGCCTTATCCGCGTGACGGTGCGGCTGGCCGCCGACTGGACCGAATCGCTGTGGGCCCGCCAAATCACCAAGGATACGGCCCGCATCGACAGCCTGCCGCGCTATGCGCCGCATGTGACACTGGGCAGCCTGGTTCGTGTCGACGAGCAGGGCCATGTGCTGTACGTACTGGAGCACACCGCCCGCAACGCAGTCGGACGTTACGAAGCCGGCACGTCGCAGGAAATCGAAGAGCGATACCAGGCGATCCACGACTATCTCGCGGCCCATGACATCCCCTGCGCGGGCTTCGAGTCGGGCCGCGTCGCCATGTGCGTGCCAAACGACATCTCGCCGTCGCGGCTGCGCGAGCTGCTGGCCCGCTGCCCAGTGCCGGTGCGCATCGAACGCGACTTCGGCCGCCGCGGAGGTCCGCGGTGATGGGAAGAGGGGGGGGGTGAGGGGGTGAGGGGGTGAGGGGGTGACAAGGTGACAAGGTGACAAGGTGACCGTGGCAATCAACGCTGCTTCTTGATGATCCACGTTTCGGGATTGTTGATCATTCCGACCAGGGTGCCAATGATCTCATCGTACGTGCTGTACAGCGCCAAACCTTGCGCTCGGTCCATGTACTCGCACTTGACGGCGAATTCGAGCCACACCTGCGATTCGGCCGCCTCCGCCTCCGCATCCGATAGCTTGGTAATGAACGCGGCCTCGTATCGTCGTTTGCGCCAGGCCTCAGCCGTATTGCTCGCCACGCTTCGCGAAGCGCGGCGGATCTGGTCGGTGAGGGAGTATCTCTCCTCGGGGGGAAAGGCCTTGGAGAGTCCGAAGATCTCCATCGCCGCGTCGAATGCCTTCCGATACACATCCCGGTCACGATGCGACTTGATCTGCCGTTCGGATCCGCCATCACGTCCCTCTCACCTTGTCACCTTGTCACCTTGTCACCCCCTCGCCCCCTCACCCCGTCGCGTAGCGCACTGGATTCCAGTCCCGCGCCAGCCGGCACAGCACCTCGAGCGTCCGCCGACTGTGGCTGCATGCGATGATGCCGGGCATTCGCAACATGTCGGCCCGGTCGTCGAGCCACAGGTCGTGGAAGTCGGCGGGCCGTCCCGTATCGACGCGCAACGCATCGCCGCCCAGGACGCGGGCCATGTGCAGCGTGACGGGAAAGTCGTAGACGTTCGGCGTATGGATCAGCGAGCCGCCGAACTCACCGGTGGCGAACAGGTTGAAGATTGAGCCCGGCATGTCGTCGGCGGTGTAGCCTTCCAGCCCGGAGCGCATCACGGCCAGGGCACGTTCGGCATCTGCTTCCTGAAATCCGATGAGGTAGATCTTCTTCGAGTCGGGCCGCGTAGCGGGGTCGATGGACGGCAGTTCCGCCAGCACCGCGTCTGCCGGGCGCGAGCAGTCGTCTTCGCCGAGCGCAATGCGGCCGTCGGCGACTTCCACCCACGTCCCTTCGCGGCCGATCTCGGGCAGATAGACCAGCGAGTAATGCACCGTCTCCACATCGCGGAGCGTGAGCGCGATTGCATAGCCGTCGTTGTACTTGTCGCGATACGCTCGCGTGCCGTCGATGGGGTCGAGCGCGAGCGTCAGCGGTCCGAAGCTGGCGAAGCGCCCCAGGTCGCCCGTCTGCTCTTCAGCCTCCAGGCGGCACTGGCGCAGGATTGGATCGCCGTCGCGCAGGGCAGAGACCACCAGTTCCTGCACGGTGAGATCGGCCAGCGTCAAAGCATCGGTGCTCGCGCTGCCGGATGTCTTGCCCGCGAGCGCCACGTTGAAGCCGCGAAGCTGCCGGGCGACGCCTCCCGCCCAGCGAAAGACGGGCGGCAGCACCCGCCGCAGCGCTTCGATGACGGGATGGATTTCCATGGAGTATCCGCTCCGTAGAGCAAGCGTCTCGCTTGCTGCGTTTGGCTCGAACGGCGCACACGGAGACGCACAAGCGAGACGCTTGTGCTACGGCCATCAGTCAACGTAGACGAACTCGTTGGTGTTGAAGATTGCCAGGCAGTAGTCGGCCAACGCGGTCGCCGCTGCGTCTGGTTCATCACTCCCAGTCCGTGCGGCGGCAGCGGTGAGGAACTCGATTCCCGCCGCCAGTTCGTCCTCGCGCGGCGGCCGGCCCAGCAGCCTGAGGCTGACCGC
>JAHWKJ010000186.1 GCA_019347905.1 Planctomycetota bacterium | reverse complement strand
CACACCACGCCCAGGCTGTAGACGTCGCTTTGCGCGTCGATGCCGCCGAGTTCCTCGTCGACCTGCTCGGGCGACATATAGGCCGGCGTCCCCACCAACACGCCGGTGTGCGTGATCCGCTCAGCGCCCTCCGGGTCGCTGCGGCGAGCGAGACCGAAGTCCATAATGATCGGTTCGCCGCGGCCGTCGACCATCACGTTTTCGGGTTTCAGGTCGCGGTGCAACACCCCGTGCCGGTGCGCCTCCTCGAGCGCGAGGGCCAGTTGATAGATGATCTCGGCGACCCGCTGCTGGCCGAGCGCGGCGTGATCGTACTGCGAGAGCGGGCAGCCGTCGATATAGGCCATCGACAGGTAGTGCACGCCGTCGATTTCACCCACGTCGTAGACGGGGCAGATGTGGGGATGCCTGAGCGTGGCGGCGGCGCGGGCTTCGCGGCGGAAGCGCTCGATGGCTTCCACTTCGTCGAAAGCGCTCAGCTTGGGAATCTTCAGGGCCACGTCGCGGTCGAGTTTCGAGTCGCGGGCGAGATACACCGCACCCATCGCTCCCTGTCCCAACTCGCGCAGGATGAGATAGCGCCCGAACTGATGTCCGCCGCAAAACTGCGGCCGCGAGTCCGGTGAACTCGACAGCGCACCGCAGTTCACGCTCACGCGTTCGGTTGGGCGGCCGCCCCGGATGCGTGGGGGCTCGTCCTGGCGGCCGACGTCGGCGACGGTGGGCGCCTTCGGCGGCGAGCGCTCCGCAGGCCGCGCGAACGGAGACGATTCGATGACGGTATCCGTCGCGTCGGGATAAATGCTCTGGCGCGCCTCCGCAGACAGTTTCGACACGTGCGCGTCATCGCCGGCGTCCGCAGCTTCTGCTTCTGTCAGCACGAACTTGTGCCGACAGGCGGGGCAGCGACCGGACCGGCCCAGCAGCCGGCGGTTCGGAAGCCGCAGCTCACGCGAGCATCGGGGGCAACGAACGCTGATCTCAGACATTCGCATCAATCGGGTTCTTCAGCGGTATTCACCAGCGCCGCCAGAACGTCCATCGTCGAGACGATCCCGCATAACTGCCCATCATGACGCACGACCGGTACCCGATGCCAGTGCCCGCCGCACATTTGCCGCGCCACGTCGATGAGCGCAACTTCCTCCCCCACCGAGGCCACGTCCTTCGACATGCACTGCGAGACGAGCCGCTTCTTGCCCGAATCGTGCAGGCCGACGACGTGCTCGTAGACCCGCCACGCGTCGGGGTCGCTGCCTGAGGGAAATTGCAGACGCGGCTCTTCGTCGAAGCGCCTGGCTGCGGCTGGCTCGAGCGTGTCGGCCAGCGAGAGCACGCCCACCAGCCGACCCTCGGGGTCGATCACCGGTGCGCCCGTGAGATGGTGCTCCTTGAGCAGGGCGACAGCGGCGTCGAGATCGTCACCCGCATTCAACACGAGGACGTTGGGCGTCATCACGTCGCGGGCGACCAGCGTTCCCAGGCGTCCCGGCAGGCTGCTCATCGGTACCACCACATTCCGGCCGCACGGGGTCAGACCCCTTTGCGGACGAGCGACACTGAGCAAACCCCACGCACCGCCCGCAAAGGGGTCTGACCCCTTCGCTCACACCCCGTCGTCAGCGGCCGCGCAGTCTATGATATCGGCCCAGCGCCATGAGTGGGAAGTAAACTCGGTAGAAGTGGTACTTGAGGTAGAACACCCGCGGGAAGCCGGTCCCGGTGAATGACGCCTCGTCCCACGTGCCGTCCGGCAACTGACGCTCGAGCAGCCACTCCACCCCGCGACGGACGGCTTCGGAATCGGCTCGCCCGGCGGCCATCAGCCCCATCAATGCCCAGGCGGTCTGCGAGGCCGTCGGCGGGCCCTGGCCCCGCAGCGAAGGATCGTCGTAGCTGGCCGGCGACTCGCCCCAGCCGCCGCACGGCTGCTGTTTCGCGACGAGCCAGTCGGCGGCCCTTCCGAGCCGTAGATCGTCGGACGGGACGCCGATCGACGTCAGCCCCAGCAGCGCCTGCCAGGTGCCGTAGATGTAGTTCACGCCCCAGCGGCCGTACCAGCAGGCGTCGGGCTGTTGATCGTTCCAGACGAATTCCATCGCCCGCAGCATCGCCGGATGATCGGCCGACACGCCCAGCATGCCGAACATCTCCAGCGCCCGGGCCGTCAGGTCCGACGTGCTGGGGTCGATCATCGCGTTGTGATCGGCGAAGGGCACTCGGGTGAACAGTTCGCGGTTGTTGTCGCGGTCGAAGGCACCCCAGCCGCCGTCCTGGCCCTGCATGGCCAGCACCCACCGCGCCCCGCGCCAGATGGCATTGAGCAGTGGTGCGGCCGTTTCGATCTCGCGCGAGGCCTGGGCCGCCGAAGTCCCCGTTGAGCTGACAATCGCCGACACATCGCGGTCGGCCTCGTGGGGACTCCAGGCGCCCAGCAGAAAGTCGGCCGAGAACCGCCGGCCGACGCCTTCCGGCAGCAACCGGCACAAGGCCATCAGCACCATGCAGGTGTCGTCGATATCGGGGTAGAACTCGTTGTTGAACTCGAAGCACCAGCCGCTCGGTTCGCTGCCGCGATTCCGCACCGCCCAGTCGCCGCCGCGGCGGATTTCCTGCGAGAGCAGCCAGCGGGCGGCGCGTCGGAGCGCGGCGTGCTCCGGCCTCACGCCGGCCTCGCGGAGCGCCAGCGCGGTGATCGCGGTATCCCACACGGGCGATTTGCAAGGCTCCAGTCGCGTGGTGTCGTCCTCGTCGGGGATGGCGAGCGCCTCCAGTTGCTCCAGCGCCTCGCGCACCTCCGGCGAGTCTTCGGAATAACCCAGGCAGCGGAGAGCCACGACGCTCCAGATGATGGGCGGAAAAATCGCGCCGAGGCCGTCGCTGTTCTCGAACCGCTCCAGCATCCACTCTTCGGCCTTGCGGATCGCCAGCGCACGCAGAGGACGCAGACGCCAGCGCTCAAAGAACTTGATCGCCCGATCCACCCGCCCAAAGAACTTTTCCCAGTCGATCCACGTCCGCCGGCGCAACGCGTCGCGTGGGGCCGCCGCGGTCTCGAGCGGCAGATCTTCAGGCCGGCGGGTGAATAGTTCGCGGATACCCAGCTCTTCCGGCAGCTCGCGTCTGGGCTGGTACGCCCACAGGAGGCTCAGCGGCACGAGGATCGTCCGCGACCAGGCCGACATCTCGTAGATGTTGAACGGCATCCAGCGCGGGATCAGCATCAGCTCGGGCGGGACCGCCGGGCACTTGCGGTAGGAGATGACGCCCAGCAGGGCAAGGTAATAGCGGGTGAAGCTGTTGACCCGCTCGGCCCCGCCGGCCGCCAGGATCGCCTCACGGGCACGCACCATGTAGTCGGCATCGGGCGAATGGCCGGTCAGCTTTAGAGCGAAGTAGGCTTTGACCGACGAACTGATCTCCAGCGGACCGTCCGGATACAGCGCCCAGCCGCCGTGCGGGAGCTGCTTCGTGCGGATGTAGGCGGCGCAGCGGCGGGCGAGGTCGCTGTTCTCGCGGCCCAGCCAGGCCAAAAGCAGAATGAATTCCGACTCGAGGATGGTGTCGCCTTCGAGCTCGGCGACCCAGTAGCCGTCGGCGTGCTGCGCGGACAGCAGGAATTCGCGGGTGCGCTCGATCGCCTCGGCCAGCCGGGGGTCAGCGTCGGCGGCCGGAAGACTCTCGGGCGGCGCATAGGCGACCGAGGGGCCATGGGCGGCCGGTTCCGGAAAATCGAAGCGCAGACGACGCGGTCCAAGCCTGCCGCTCATTCGCAGACGCCTTCGGGTGTCTTTTTAATGCAGGCCGCGTCCGTGCTGGGACCGGGAAGACGGCGCAACTGAGGTTGACTGGTCGAACCGTGCGCCCGGCGGCCTCTCCGGCTCGCTGCCCGTCGACCTGCCGCATTTCCGGTACGGACAAACTCCGTAAGTCTCCGGATACTAAGCACTCGCGAGACCTGCATCAATCCCGTTCCAGGCACTCTGAGGCGGACCGTCCCACCAGGATTGACGCCGAGCGCAAAACCCGCCACAGCCCGCAAATCCCGCAGCCGTCACACGGGGTCAGACCCCTTTGCGGACGCAGGGATCGACGCGCAATGTTTAGCCGCGGCCCAGCGGGCCGCGCGGCCCGCTGGGCCGCGGCTAAACGTGGGCGTCACCGGGCACGCCGGAGTGCCCGGGCGATCTGGTCGCGCAGCTCGCGGAGCTTGATCGGCTGCACGAGCACCCGAGCCAGCTTGGATGTCTGCAAGGTGGGAGCCACTTCGCCCTGCTCTTCGGCCAGCACCGCGACGCAGGCGATGGGCCGCTCGCCGATTGTCGCGACCGCCTTGGCGAACACCTCGCCGATCTCGTCGCCGACCGACTGACCGATCAGCACCAGGCAATCCGGTGGATTGGACTTCAACCGCACGAGGGCACGGCCGGGATCGGTCACCATCAGCACGCGCGCCCCCCGCCGGGAGAAGTACTCGCGGAGCACGTTCTGCTGATCGTGCCGGCTTTCGACAAACATGATCACCGGCTGCCCGTCCTCGCCCGCTGCGCCCTTGCCGCCGCCAGCCGCCCCACGCTCGTCCGCCGCATCCGTCATCTCCGCCAGCACCGACCGCAGATCGGCGACGACCTCCGACGGCTTCTGGTACCTGAGATCGGGGTTGACCTTCATCAACCGCTCGGCGATCTGCGCAATCCGCGGCGGGATGTTGGGCTCGACCGATTTCAGCGGCCGAATGTTCGTGTACCGCGACAGCCGTTTGCGCTCGTCGCGGCTGCTGGTCGGCGGATACGGCGGCGTGCCGGTGAGCAGCTCGTAGTAGATGGCGCCCAGAAAATACAGGTCGCTGCGGGGATCGTGGTCGGGGGCGTTCGTGCCCTTCTCCAGCGTCGCATACTCCAGGGCCCGCTCGACGCCGTCCGCGTCGGAGGCCGCGCTGCCGGACAGGCCGTAGTCGCCGGCCAGGCCGAAGTCGACCAGCTTGGCAACGCCGTCGGTGCCCATCAGCACGTTCGTCAGTTTCAGGTCGCGATGCGTGCAGCCCATGGAGAGCGCGTAGTCGAGCCCTTCGGCCATCTCCAGCGTGCAGCGTGTGGCTTCCACCGGCGACAGCTTGCCGCGAATCCGCAGGAAGTCGCGCAGGTTTCCGCCTTCGACGAACTCCATGGTGAAAAAGTGGAAGCCGTTTTCGTTGCCGATCTCGTAGATCGGCACGATGTTGCGGTGCCGCAGCCGGCGGCAGAGTTCGGCCTCGCGGCGGAACTGGGCGACCTGCCGCGGATCTTTCGCCCAGCGGTCCCGCAGGACCTTGAGGCCCAGCATGCGGCCGTCGGCGATCGCGCAGGCGCGATACACCCGGGCGAAGCTGCCCGAGGCGTTCTTGTACATCAGCTTGTAGCCGCCGAGCACCAACCCGTCGGTTCGTCCGCGGCCCAGGACGCTGGCCTGGTAGGAGGTGACGTAATGCTTCTTTTCCAACAGCCGCAGAAGATCGTCCGGGCCACCGCCGCCGACTTCAGCGAGGCACTCGTCGAGATGTTCCGGCTCGACCAGCTTGAGACGCGAAACCGTCTGGGCCAGCTCGCCGGTGCTGCGAAAGGCCATCGAGCGTTTCCAACTCTTCCCGCCGCCGGTCCCGCGGTTTCCACGCGTTCCAAGCGCGCGATGAGTGAAATGACAGTGGAGATGACGAAACCGTCGTCCGGCGGATCGTGTTCCATGGTAGCGACCGCGAGGGCGCAGGTGAACTGACGAAATCCGCGCGATCCGGGACCCTCACCGATTATACTGCGGAGCACTCAGTTCCCGCCCCCGGCGCAGGCAGCAGGCTGTGGGCGGTAAGCAGACGACTGCCTTCTGCCGACTGGCTTCTGCCGACTGAAATCCCCCGAGGACTCGGTCGCCGCCCTGGTGAAGTCCGTCAGCCGCAATGTCGCGGCCTGCCCGGATACAGGCAACTGGTCCAGCAACGAGATCCGTGAGGCAGGTCTCGCGCGCTCGTTCCCCGGTGCGGCAACCTGTGATTTCAAGGCCCGCGAACTAGGCCCCGACGGCGAGCACCCGCTGTACGACCTGGAGCGCTGCTTCCAGATCGGCTGGGACGCCGGCTTTCAAGGCCCGTGGTGCCTGGAGCATGCCAACCGCGACAAATCGGCACTGTTCCGCGAACTGGCGCTGCTGCGGGACCGGTTGCGGCACTGGGTGAAATCCCGCAGGGCCGCCGATTGACGCCGCGTCCCCCACAGGGTTTGTCGCAGCGGCCGCATGCGATAAACTTGCCTCGTCGCCAGTGCGCGGACGCGAAGGATCGGCACCCGACGCGCGCGATTTCCGCCCGGAACCTGATGGCAGCGGGTGGGAAGCAACCGGGGCGGTTAGCTCAGTTGGTCAGAGCGTCGGATTTACATTCCGAAGGTCGGGGGTTCGAGCCCCTCACCGCCCACCTTGAGCCGCAACGAGTTGCGTCGAGCGGCCTGTTCTCTCCTCCGTGGTTGCCGCCCGTTACAGGGGCGTTGCGCCGAACTGGGGTTCGCCGTGCGTAAGATGGTCGCGATCCCACGTTCGGTTCAGCAACGGAGCAACTTTCATGAAACTCACTTCGATTCTGCTACTGGGCGCAGTGGCCCTGCCGGCCGACGCGTGGCTGGTCGCTGCGCGTGCATGTTGGTGGTGGCAAGTGTGGAACGCAGACGACCTGCCGGCCGACGCGTGGCTGGTCGCTGCGCGTGCTGCAGATCCGCCGGAGGTTGACGGCACCTGGCAGGTGACGCGATTCGACGCCGCCACGGGCCACTGCTTCGACGGTTTCAGGCTCATACTCGAATCGGACGGCATGGCCCTCCGCGGCAGGATTCTCTGGCCAAGCGGCAAGGAGAGCCCACTCGCGGCCGGCGAAATCAAACAGGGCCGAATATCGTTCCGGGCCACACCCGGGAGCATGATTCAGCAGTACTCGGGCGAACTCAGGGGCGAGGGGATTCACGGCAAGTGGGCGGTCGGCATTGCGACCTTCGACTGGACGGCCAGACGCGTACCGGCGGATGCCCCTGCCGACGATGCCGCGGGCAATGCGTTTCACGAGGTCGAACACGAGTTCGTCGGCGTGTCGGACGAGCGTTCCTACGACGCAGCGCTGACCGACGCACTGCGAAAAATGGACAAGGCTGTTGCCGAAAAGGCGCGCTTTCCCTGCAGTAAGACTCCTGGCGAGTCGTGGAGATCAGCGGCACCAGCGGCACCCCTGCCGGCCTGAGCAGGCTGGAAGTCAAGATCGTGGCGACATTCGAGACGCGCGTGAAGACGTCCTCAAAGCCGAACCCATGAAGATCAGGGCGCAGCTTCGGCCGCGCTGATCTGGAATCTCTGACCGGTCAGGCGGTTCTGCGGCTTTTCGCCTGGGCCTCAGTCGTGGGGAGCTTGAGATTCCAGGCGAGGCCCAGCAATTGAAGGGTGCGGATGACCCAGTAGCTGATATCGATCTGCCACCACCGCAGCCCATGCCGGGCCGATGTCGGAAAGGCATGGTGGGTGTTATGCCAGCCCTCGCCCAGCGCCAGAATGCCGAACAAGGCGTTGTTCCGGCTCTCATCGCCGCTCTTGTAAGGGCGACGGCCCCAGAGGTGACAGGCCGAGTTGATGCTCCATGTGACATGATGGACGAGAAAAACTCGGACCAGCCCACCCCAGATCAGGCCGGTCCACACGCCTCGCCAACTTTGGGTGATCAGTCCCCCCAGAACCGCGGGGAGCACGAGGCCGAGCGCCACCCACAGCGGAAAGAGTCGACTCGCCACTCGAAGCGTGCGGCTGGCCGTGAGATCTTTGATGTAGTGGTCGAGGCCCGGCGGATCGGGATCGAACAGCCAGCCCACATGCGCATGCCAGAAGCCCTTGAGAAGCCCGCTGACACCTCCGCCCCCGTACTGAGGTGAGTGCGGATCCTCGGGAGTGTCTGAGTGCTGGTGGTGGCTGCGGTGCCGGGAAGCCCAGCGAAACAAGGGCCCCTGCACGGCCATCGAGCCCAGGACGACCCAAATGAACTTCAGCCACAGGTAGGTCTCGAACGACCGGTGGACGAACAAACGATGAAAGCCGACCGTGATGCCCAACACGGTGACGACGTACATGCCCAAGAGGATGCCGAGGTCGGCCCAGTGAAAACCCCATCCCCAGACGAAGAAGGGGGCGGCAATCACGCCGCCCAGCGGGACCACGATCGCGAGGATCATTGCCAGATGCATCCCCAGCGAATGCTCGCGAGGAGGCAGTTGGGCAGATAGATCGGCGACTGGGATTTCCGTACTTTCGGACATGGCGACCTTGGAAGCTGTGTCTCCCTCCAGCGCTGTCAGCTTTCCTGTGGTTCAATGCAGACGTAGACGCTCGCGGAATTCGCAACTCTCGTGCCGAAAGGAGCCGCAACTCGAAACGAACGATGCTCAGTCCAGGATCCCGTCCCACAGCCGAAGTTTGCCCTCGACCGATTTCACCGCCTTGACGCCGCCATCCTGAGAGACGATTAGCCCGACCGCTTGCTCGCACTTCTGGCAGACCGAAAACACCGACTGATGCCGCAGCCCCCACTGATCGCAGGCGTATTCGACGTCCGTAGCGGCATGCAGGATACTCGCCCCGACCGACAGCAGCACGGGAAATCTCACCCCGAACCCCTGAATCCGCAGGTGATTGTCGAGCAAGACCGCCCCATCGACGGCTGCCAGGAGACTGATCTGGTTGATGCCTCGCAGCAAGTGCCGACTCGCCAGCCGGAGTGCCGCCGCCGCCCGACACCTCTCCAGCTCGGCAGCGACATTGGGCCGGGCAGGCGGCATCCGCAACAGGTCGCGGAGAGCTTCGTGGTGCGTCACGATTCTGTCTGCCAGCCCCGTGTGGCCGGCCACCGTATAAGTGATTTGTGCGAATGCGGCATCCAGAGGTGAGCGAGCGATGACGAGGCTCCCTCCCTCTCGCCGAAGCCGAATGTGTTCCAGGATGCCGGCGAGCGAAGTGCTGTAGATCTCCAGCAGCGACCGCCCCTGGTCGCTCTCATCCGCCGAAGCCAGCCGATCTCGATACAAGGGCGAGTGTCTGAGGTCTTCCGCCAGTTCGAGGAAGAAGCGGCCCAGTGGACCGTCGACATTGCGCAGCGGGTTCTCCTGCGGCACGATGATCCGCCCCGCACGCAGCCGCACCAATCCACGGCGTCCGCGTGCCACGCTCAATGCCCCCGGCCCCTCAATGGCGATGGTGAGGCAATCGGGCGGCAGGTCGGTCGCTTCCGCGGGAGCATCGCGAGGAGCGCGGGCGGAATACTGCTCCCACGCATGTCCGTGCTCGAACAGCCCCCAGATTCGCAGCCGCCCGTCCCGGTGCTCGCACCCAATCAGTGTTCGGCGGATGTCTGTGACCGGAGCCAGACGCACGATCTGGTCGTCCGTGAGTTCTGTCTCACGGTCGAAGAGTAGCAGTGCCTCGCTGGGAAGTTCCGAGACGGGAGCATAAGCGACCACGCAGTGCACCGGGCGCTGCTCCTCCGTGCGGAGCGAGGCGTGATAGCAGGTCTCCAGCAGCCGTTGCAGCGTGTGGTCGTCGGGGAGATCGAATCCCGGCCGCGATGGAACGGCATTCCAGCGACCTTTGATTGCATCGAGCAAATCCTGCGGGAAGGCGTACTCGACCATAAAGTCATCGAGAAGGGGCGGTGCTTCGGGACGGACTAACGGGATTCCGCAGTCTTGAAGATCTCGGGCAGCCGTGCCCCGCGGCGGGGCGATTCGGCCGCCACGCCCAGCGTTTCGGTCAGGCGGCGGACGATTTCGTCGGCGGTGACGCCTTCGGCTTCCGCGTTGAAGTTGGTGATGATGCGGTGCCGCAAGACGGGAGCGGCCATGGCCCGCACGTCGTCGCCGCTGACGTAGGCGCGGCCCTGCAGCAGTGCCCGGGCCTTCGCTCCCAGAATGAGGTACTGCCCGGCCCGGGGACCGGCGCCCCAACTCACGAATTCGCGGATGAAGTCGGGGACGCGGCCCTTGTCCTTCCGCGTCAGCCGGGCGAAGTCGATCGCGTAGCGAATGATGTGGTCGGCCGCGGGCACGCGCCGCACGAGTTCCTGCAGGCCCTTCACCTCGTCGCGGGCGAGCACGCGCTGGACGGCCGCTTTCGCCGCCGTCGTCGTCTGCCGCACGATCTCGAATTCTTCGTCCTCTTCCGGGTAATCGACCAGCACCTGGAACATGAAGCGGTCGAGCTGCGCTTCGGGCAGCGGATACGTCCCTTCCTGCTCGATGGGGTTTTGCGTGGCCAGCACGAAGAACGGGTCGGGCAGCCGGTGCCGCTTGCCGCCGGCCGTCACCTGGTGCTCCTGCATCGCCTCCAGCAGCGCCGCCTGCGTTTTGGGCGGCGTGCGGTTGATCTCATCGGCCAGGACGACGTTGG
>JAHWKJ010000185.1:3779-10435 GCA_019347905.1 Planctomycetota bacterium | reverse complement strand
CACGTGCGCATCAGCGAGCGGCGTGCGCCGCTGCCCGACCTGGCGGCCGTGCCGCTCGATCGGCCGCACGAAGGTCTCTACGAAACCTTCCACAACCAGATCGCCTCGCCGGCCGGGAACTCGGTGCAGGTGCTGGAGCGTCGCGGCACGGGCGATAGCGAAAGCGAGCTGGCATTCCTGTCGAGTTCGACCGGAATTGTGCGGGGGCGGGCGAAGCTGCCGATCGAGGCGACATACACCTCCACGTCGGAGACTGCGTGGGCGGGCCATTTCTTTGCCATTGGAGACAGTTCGGCGGCGTGGGGCGTTTCGACGCTGCCGGGCGAGCACGGCCGGCCGAAGTGGCTGTGCGCGCCCTCGACCCTGCGAGACCGGCACGATGTCGTGCACGTCGGTCCCGCCGGTCCCGACTGGTGCGCCCTTTACAGCCGAAGCTGGCTGGCCGTCGTCGATCCCGCCGACGGCCGCCTGCTGTGGGAGCGCGACGACGCGATGGCATTGGGAGCGTCGCTCGTCGACCGCTTCTCGAACGGCGAACTGGCCGGCGATGCCGAAGTGCTCGTGCTGTTCCTGCCGGACGAGACCGGCTACATCGTGTACGACACGCGCACCGGACGCGAGCTGAGCCGCGGTCGCCGCGAAGACATGGACGTGCGGCATCCCACGCACATGCTCGGCCGCCGTCAGGCCTACATGCAGAAGGCCAACGGCGTCATGCGGGTGTGGGATCCGGCCGAAGACCGCATCGTGTACGAGACGCACGTGGGCCGCCGTTTCAATGCCGCCCCCGTGAACGACCGCGAACTGGCCGTGCTGGCGACGCCGATTGTTGGGGGCCCCAATCCTGCCGATGAGGAGCGATCGCTGAAGATCGTCGATGTCGCGGCCGGACGCGAGTTGCTCGATCTGCCGTTCGATGCGAGTCAGCTCGAACACCTCAACTACATTCGGGTGTTCCGCGACCGCGAGCGTTACTACGTGAACCTGCAGCGCGGCACGCCGATCCCCCAAGGCCGGCTCTACAGCTATTTCGCCACGGACACGCTCGTTCCCGCCGAGCACCTGCAGGGGGATCTCTACGCCTTCGATGCCGAGACGGGCCGCCTCTTGTGGCACCGGCTGATTCCGCAGCGGACGCTGCTGTTACTGGAGCGGCTGAATCTGCCGTACCTGGTGACGCTGTCCCGCGTGCGGGACCGCGCCGAAGGCGGGCGGCAGTCGCTGGCCGTCGAAGTCTTCGACGCGACGACCGGCGAGACGGTCGGCCTCGAAGAGAGCCTGCTGCCGGACCGCATCGTCCGCACCAGCTACGACGCAGGCGCAAGACGGCTGGAGCTATTCGGCCTGGCGACGCAGATCTCAATCGAGCTGTCGCCGCCCACGGCTCATTGGGCGGAGTAAGTGGAAGGCGGTCTGCAGTCGGCGGAATCCTGCAGGTTCGCGAGTCGCGGACGCTGATCGCTGACCGCTGATAGCTGATATAATGCCAGCATGGACCTGCTCCATCCGCTTTTGTTGCGCTGGGGACTGGCGCTGGCTGCGATTCCTGTCGTCCTGCACCTCCTGATGCGCGCCAAGCCGCGGAAACTGTTGTTTCCGGCGCTGCGGCTCATTCAGGCCCGCCGAAAGACGAACGTGCGGCGGCTGCGGCTGCGGCACCTGTGGCTGTTGTTCCTGCGGGTGGCCGTCATCGCCGCGATCGTGATGGCGCTCGCTCGCCCGCGACTGCCGCCGGCGAACTATTCCCTCACCTCCGGCGAGGCCATCCGGCTGGCGGTGGTCGTGCTGGCGGTGATCGCCGGCTATCTGGCGCTGCTCACGCGCTGGCGCCGGCAGCGGCTGCCCAATCACGTGCTGGCTTACCGGCGGACGATGCTCCGCGGCGGAACCGGCGTGGCGGCGGTGGTGCTGCTATTGTTGCTTGTGGGCTGGCCGTATCAGCGGCGGATCGCGGCCCAGATCGACGCGCCGACGGCCGAGACGGTCAAGCAACTCCCGCTGGCCGCGGTGTTCCTGTTCGACACCAGCCTCAGCATGGAGTACCGGCACGAAAGCCGCACGCGGCTGGAACAGGCCCGGGAGCACGCGCTTTCCCACCTCGGCAACCTGCCGCCGCAGAGCCGCATTGCCGTCGCCGATACGGCGAGCGCGGATCCCATTCTCTTTCAATCCGACCTGTCGGGCGCCGCGGCCCGCATTCGGCTGCTGGAGACGCGGGCGCTCTCGCAGACGCTGGATAGTCGCCTCCGCGATGCACTGCGAGCGCACGAGGACGACGCGGCCGAGGTGCTCGCCGCACAGGACGAGTTGCCCGAAGACGAGCGCAGCGACGGTTATCTGCGGGGCGTATTCATCTTCACCGACCTCGCGTCGAGCGCGTGGCGCGATTCGGCCGCGTCGCTCATCGGGCGGGAGTTGGAGCGGCTGAAGCGGGTGAACGTGTACCTGGTGGACGTGGGCGTGGAAGACCCGCAGAACGTCGGCGTCACGGCGGTGCGGCTCTCGCAGGAGTCGCTCCCGCAGGGAGGCGATCTGGTCGTCGCGGCCGACGTGGAAGCCATCGGCGTCGAGGCCGGCGAGCGGCTGGTGGAACTCTATGCCGGCGCAACTTCGGAAGATCTCACCAAACGCGACCAGAAGACGGTGCCAATTGCCGAGACAGCGCAGCGGGCGGAGTTTCTGGTGCGGGGACTCTCGGGACCATTTGCGCATGGCGAGGTGCGGCTGCCGGCGCGGGATCCCTATCCGGCCGACAACGTCCGCTTCTTCACCGTCGCCGTGCATCCGCCGCCGGAGATCCTTATCGTCGCCGAGAACGCGGAGCGGGCGGCGTACTTTCAACTGGCGCTTTCGCCGCCGGGGCTGGAAGGCCGGCAGCGATACCGCACGACGTTTCTTTCCGCCGCACAGTTCGCCGCCGCTAACGATCTGGAACGCTTCGACGTCGTCTGCCTGATCGACGTGGCCGCCCCCGCCGACGAGACGTGGCGGCGGCTGGGCGACTACGTCAAGCGCGGCGGGGGCCTGTTAGTCGTCACCGGACCGCTCACCGATCCCGCGGCGTACATCGGCGAAACGCCCAAGACATTTCTGCCGGGTGAACTGATGGCGCGGCGGCATTTCGATCCGCCCGAGACGCTCGACCTGCAGGATCTCTCGCATCCAGTCTTACGGAAGTTCGCGGAGCTGAACGACGTGGGCCTGCTCGACAGTGTCGACGTCCACTGGTGCTGGCGGGCCAGGCCGCTGGAAGGCGACTCGCGCGCCGGCGGGAATCCCGCGGAAGGCCTCGTCCTCGTGCGCTACACAGACGGCATTACGCCGGCACTTTTAGAGCGCGGCTGGGGAGCGGGCCGCGTGATGCTGCTGACGACGGCGGTCGACCTGCGCGGCTGGAGCGACCTGCCGCGGGCGTGGTGGGCGTTCCCCGCGCTGTGCGACCAGACGATGCAGTACCTCTCCGGTCGCAGAAACCTGCGGCTCAACTACCAGGTGGGCGATCCTGTCGAGATCGCGCTGGAGGGGCCATCGGCATTTCGCCGTTATCTCATCCGCAAGCCCGCGGGGGCGGCGGGTGTGGGGGCACAGCTTTCCGGCGAGATTGAAGCCGGCGCGGAGACGCTCGTGCGACGCGACACGGAGCATCCGGGCCACTACACGATTCTCGCGAACGAAGGCTCGATACCATTTCGCGCGGGATTCAGCGCGAACGCGCCGGCCGCGGAGAGCGATTTTACGCGTCTCGCGCCGCGCCAGCTCGATGAGCTGTTGGGCAAGGACCGCTACCGGCTGGCCCGCAATCCGGAAGATTTGGAGCTGATCCTCGACGAAGATCTCGCCGGCCGTCGGCAGGAGATCTTTCCGCAGGTGATCTTCCTGGTGGTGCTGGCGTTTTGCGCGGAGTGTCTGATCGCCAACCGCTTCTATGAATCCGACCAGGCGCCGGAACACGTGTGAGAGACGTTGAAGGGGTCTGATCCCGCCACGCGCTGTGGCCTCGCAGAATGGGAGGAGTCATGATGAGAAGCGGCGTCGGGATTATGACTTTCGTCGCGTGCGTCGTCGCGAGCTGCGTCGATCATGGAAAGGTAGTTGAACAACGCGCGAGCGACGGGCACTCTATTCCAGATCCTGACCTACACTACATTCCAGATCCTAACCTACAGCCCAAAGACGATGGCTCAGGTCTTTGGCAACTCGGGCGACTCGAAGAGCAGCCCCGGATGAGCGATCCTGCGACGCAGCCCTCGTACGACCGTGACCGGGTGGTTGGCGGGGTTGGCCAGGACCTCACACTTATCGGATCTTGCGGAAACGCAAGTATCCGGTGGGCCGTGTTGACGGTTGCGCTGACGGATGGCACGGAGCTTCCGATTGATCTTTCCGAGCCATGGCCTACTGACCTTCGCGACGAGTATGAGTCATGTGGTGAATGTGATCTCTGCGCCGAAGTCGAAGGGAAGCTGCTGATGCACGATGGCGAACTCTACTTCGTCGGCGCCAAAGTGAGTCGATTCTGGCGTCGATTGAAGGCGGTTCACGACTGAAAGGCGATCCGTTGACGCTGTTCGATCTGCCCCAAGCCGCGGCGGCCGAGGCCGACGTGCTCGTGCTGCCGCTGCCTTTCGAGGGCACCACGTCGTACGGGAAGGGCACAGCCGCCGGCCCCGCCGCGATCGTCGAAGCCTCGGCCCACGTCGAATTGTGGGACGAAGAGCTGGATTCCGATCTGGATGAGCTTCGCTTCCACACGGCGGAGGCGGTCGTCCCTCGCAATGGCGAGCCGCCCGAGACGTATTTAAAACGAGTGGCGGACGCGGCCGCTTCGCTGCACGAATACGGCGGCCTCGTCATCGGTTTCGGCGGCGAGCACAGCCTCACGCCGCCGCTGGTTCAGGCGGCCGCCGGACGCGAGGATCTGGCCGGACTCACGGTCGTGCAGTTCGACGCGCACAGCGACCTGCGGGATACATGGCACGGCACGCCGCACTCTCACGCGTGCGCGATGCGTCGCGTCGTCGAGCGCGGGGCTCACGTGCTGGCGATCGGCATCCGCTCGGCCGAACGCGACGAATTCGAGTATGGCACCGCATCCGGCCGCGTGCGGACGTTCTTCGCCCAACAGTTCGCCGACGAGCCGCAGGCAGAAGCCGAGTTGCTCGACGCGCTGGCAAACCTGAAGGGCGACGTGTACCTGACGATCGACATCGACTGCCTGGAAGTCGCGCTGTGCCCCGGCACGGGAACGCCGCAGCCGGGCGGCCTCGGCTGGTGGCAGACGCTGCGATACCTGCGGCGGCTATTGGTCGAGAACAGAACTCTGCGGCTGATCGGCTGCGACATCGTCGAGACCACTCCGCAGACCGGCACCCGCGTCAACGAGTTCGTCGCCGCACGCCTGCTGGCGAAGGTGATTGGTTATTGGCGAACGGGTGCTGCGCCCGGGACGGGCTTTGACGTAGGGTGATGAGGATGGAAGATGGAGGATGGAGGATGGCTCCCGTTCCGGCCATCATCCATCCTCTATCCTCACTCGCCGACTTCCTTGCCGCCGCCAACACGCGCATGCCCGCCCTACTGATCCTCGGCACCATCACAATGGGCCTCGCCGTCGCCGCGCTGGCGTGGGCCGGGGGGAACCACTACCGCCGCGCGATCGATTACGTCGAGGCCGACTTCCGCGACAAGCTGCGGCGGCTGCGGAGGACGACGCGCCGGCTGCGGACGCTGCTCGTCGCGTGGTCGGTCGTGGTGCTGGCGACGTTCACCGTCTTCTGGATTGTGCTCGACATGCCGATCATCGGGCTGTCGGTCGCGACGCTCATGGTGTGTCTCCCGTGGTTTCTATTGCGGCGGATGGCCGAGCGGCGGCGACAACAGATTGAGGATCAGCTCGCCGATGCGATGGTCTCGCTGTCGAGCGCCATCAAGGCCGGGCTGTCGCTGGCGCAGGCGATCGAGATCCTGGCGCGGCAGACGCCGCGGCCCATCTGCCAGGAGTTTCAGCAGATTTACGGCGAGTATCAACTCGGCAAGCCTTTGGAGCGCTGCCTCGACGAGGCCCGCCAGCGGCTGCGGAGCGAGAACTTCGCCCTGTTCGCCGCCGCCATGGAAGCCAGCCGCCAGAGCGGCGGCCGCCTGAACGAGACGGTCAACCGCATCGCCCATTCCGTCCGCGAGCTGCAGCGGCTGGAGCGGAAGGTGACGTCGGAGACGGCTCAGGCCCGCACGTCGGCGGTGTACATGGCGTTCGCGCCGTTGTTCGTGCTGGCCATTTATTACTTCGTGATCGACCCCGAGAACACCGCCCGGCTGTTCACGACGGTGCCGGGGCAGATCCTGTTGTGTCTGGCGCTCGTCTTGGACGTGGTCGCGTACCTGTGGGCGCGGGCCATACTCAATCCGGATATTTGATCGCGTGAAGGGGTCAGACCCCTTTGCGGCTCGCCCGCTTTCCAACTTCCATACCGCTCGTCCGCAAAGGGGTCTGACCCCGTGCGGTGCGCAGGAATCGACCATGTTCGCCGCGGCTGACATCTTAAATCTCCTGCCGGTGCTCGCCAGCGTCGCGTTCGGCATGGGCGTGTTCGTTCTCGTGCGAACGGTGCGGAACACGCTGCACACCACCGACCTCGCGCAGGACGAAGAATGGCGCT
>JAHWKJ010000185.1:0-3679 GCA_019347905.1 Planctomycetota bacterium | reverse complement strand
ACGGTGCGGAACACGCTGCACACCACCGACCTCGCGCAGGACGAAGAATGGCGCTTCGACGTGGGCCGCATCAATGAGCTGCGGCGGGTGAGTCTCCTGTACCGCGTGTTTCAGCCGGTCGTGCAGGGCTTCGCCAGCTTGAACCGGCGGTTCTTTGCGGAGTCGCTGCCGGAAATCGGCCGGCAGGTGCAGGCGGCGGGCCTCTCGCGGGCCTGGACCGGGGCCGAGTACCTCGGCCGGCTGGAGCTGATCGCGCTCATCGTTTCGCCGCTGTATGTGTACTTCTGCCTGAATGCGATGGGGCCGGCCGGGCTGATGATGGCGGTCGTGCTCACCGTCCTCACCGCGTACTGGCTCAGGCGGCGGCTGGCGTTTCTGGCGCAGCGGCGGCTGATGGCCATCAAGAAGCGGCTGCCGTTTCTGCTCGATCTGCTCACGCTGCTGATGGAAGCGGGGAGCACGTTCTTGCAGGCGCTGGCTGAGGCCGTGGAGGAATACCGCGAGCACCCGGTAGGCGTCGAGTTCGGACGCGTGCTGGCCGAACTCAGCATGGGCAAGAACCGCACCGCGGCCCTCGAAGCCATGCGCGAGCGGCTGTCGGACGACGAGATCACCAGCATCGTCGGCTCGATCGTGCAGGGCGAGAACCTGGGGACGCCCCTGGCGCTCATCTTCCGCACGCAGGCCGACGTGCTCAGAATCAAACGCACGCAACGGGCCGAAACGCTGGCCGGCGAGGCGGGCGTCAAAATGCTGCTGCCGGCGATCCTGGTGATGGCGGCCACCGTGATCGTCATTCTGGGGCCGTTCGTGCTGAGCTTCATTTACAGTGATTTGCTGTCGTAGAATGGTCGAGGGTTGAGGGTTGAGGGTTGAGGGTTGAGGGTTGAGGGTTGAGGGTTGAGAGGCAGAGGAGTTCAGATGGCGGTACAGCTTGGCAGTGAGATCGATCAGCTTATCGATGAGCGCATGGCCTCGGGACGCTACACCTCGCGCGAGGAAGTGGTGTACAAGGCGCTGCGGATGCTCACCGAGCACGAGGCGACTCTGGCGGACATCAGGCGCGGTCTCGAGGAGGCGCGCGCCGGTCTCGGCCGTCCTATAGAGGAATTTGACGCGGAGTTTCGGGCCCGCTACGGGATTCCTGACCAGCCATGACTCGCAGAGTCTCAATTCTGCCGAATGCTGCGCGCTCGATGAACGAGGCCTATCGCTGGTATCTCGAGCACGCGCCCCACGTTGCCGACCGCTGGTATCACGGACTGTTGACTGCGATCAAAGGGCTGTCGTCGAATCCAGAGCGATTCGGGCTGGCACACGAAAGCGACGACCTTGAACTCGAAGTCCGTGAGTTGCTCTTTGGCGTCGGCAGGCGCAAATCGCACCGCGTCTTCTTTCTGATTCATGCTGATCGCGTTGAGGTTGTCGCGGTCAGACATGTTGCGCAACGTGATCTCTCGTCCGATGATCT
The DNA here is from genome assembly GCA_019347905.1 of Planctomycetota bacterium. Taxonomy (GTDB): domain Bacteria; phylum Planctomycetota; class Planctomycetia; order Planctomycetales; family Planctomycetaceae; genus JAHWKJ01. The sequence continues at coordinate 2,208 of JAHWKJ010000185.1, read as the reverse complement.
CCAGGACCTCGCCGAACTCTGAGAAGATTGGATATTCACTGTGGCAAAGTCGTCGATCGGAAACGATGGAAACGTCAACGCATCAGCAGGCAATGCTTCTCGCGAGGAGTGGAACGACATGCCCAGACGTAGCGACCTTGAGGAGACGATTGCAGATATTGAGGAAAGTCTCCGAGACGAGAAGGCCGGCCGCATCCGATCCTTCGATGACTTCGACGCCGAATTCCGCGCATGCCACGGAATCGAAGATGACGAGCTGATAAATCCTCCAGCTCTCGACCCTCCGCTCTCGACCCTCGACCCTCCATGACCGCCACCGTCACCATTACCGGCGGGCCCGAGCGCGGGCGCGTGTTCCAGCTCGAAGACGAGATGGTGCACATCGGCCGCGCTGCGGACAGCGGCATCCGGCTCTCCGATCCCGACCTGCCCGAGCACCAGGCCAGCATCGTCCGCCGCAACGGACGCTACGCCATCTATGCGCTGGCGGAAGGCGCGGTCGAAGTCGATGGCAGCGGAGTTCCCGCCGATCGCTGGGTCTGGCTGCCGGAAACAGCCCGCGTGCGGCTCAGCCGGCACACGACGCTCGTTTTCGACGCAAGGCCTGCATCGTTTAGCCGCGACCCGGAGGGGAGCGCGGACGTGGATGACGCCGCCGCGCCTCCACCTGCACAAGCTGCCGGAGCGGGCGCGGCGGTCGGCGCCAGGCCGCGCGCCCGTGCGAAACAAACGGACGCCGGCGCGACACCGCCGGACAAGCGCGGCGCCAAATCGAAGCGGCAGGTTGCGCGGTTCATCACCGACCGCGGCGGAGACGCTCTGGTCACGCTGGGCGAAGACGGGCACCTCCCGGAACTGGCTCTCTCCGAGCAGACGGGCGGCCGACGCGAAGCCGCGCGCCGCGAAGGCGGCTCTGGCGCGGCGTACATCGCCGTTGCCATCAGCATGCTCATGTCGCTGGTGCTGCTCGTGTTGCCGGAGGGAACGGGCGGCCCCTCCGCGAGCCAGAAGGCCGAGGCCCGCCGCGAGATCGAAGATTTCTACGACCGACGCGGCGGCGAATTGACGCATTGGCAGCGGCTCTTGCGCGAGGCACGGCTGGCCCACGCCCGAGGGGACGCCGCCGCCGAACGCCGCGCCTATCGCCGCGTGCTGGAGTTGCTGAGCGCCGAAGATTACCATCGGCTCGGGCAAGCGACGGCCACGGCGGTTCCTTCGCTGACCGGCGACGATCAGCGGCTGCGCGAACTCATTTCGGTGCTGTTGGCCGAGTGACACCGTAGTGTGGATTTCAATCCACACGACCGAGTTCTTTCGACGCTCACAGGCCACCTGAGCATCGGCCGTGTGGATTGAAATCCCCACTACCAACGACCCGGAGCAGCTTTACCCGTGACGTTCGCCATCGAATTCGACTTCGACGCGAAGCGCGAGGGCGAGATCGATCCAGCGCTGGCGGCGCAGTCGACGCTGGCGGCACGCTCCGTCTGGCTCGATTTGCAGGGGGAGTCGGCCGAGGTCGTGCGTGAGCACCTCGCGCGGCTGGGGATCGACGAGCCGACGCTCGCCCTCCTGTTCGACGAGACCGAGCGGCCGCCGTTCAACGTCTTCCCCGGCTGCCTGCATTTCACACTTCGTGAGGGCCGCTTCGTCGATGGCGGTTTCGTGACGGTTGCCGTCGACGTCGTGCTCGGCAAGGGTTTTCTGGCGACGATTCACGACCGACCCACGCAGTTCCTGGAACAGGTGCGGCGGACGTACAAAGGCGATTTTTTCGACCACGCCCGCACGCTGGGCTTTCTGCTGTTCGAGCTGGCCGACCACCTGACGCACGGCTACCGCACCACGCTGTCGTCCGTCACCGAGCGGGTGGAAGCCACGGAGGCCCAGCTTTTCGGCGATCCGGGCGACGCCATCTTCCGCGACGTCGCGGACCTGATCCGCGACCTGCTGGACTTTCGCAAGCTGATCGTTTCGTCTCGCGAGATCTTTCACGAGCTGGCCACCCGCCGCTCCCCGTACATCAGCGAATCGACGCAGCCGTTCCTCGAAAAGAAGGGCAAACTGCTGGAGCGGTTGAGCGCCGACGCGGCCACCGAGCGCGAGGTCTTGAGCGAATCGCTGACGCTCTACATGGGCATCGTCAGCCACCGCACGAACAAAGTGGTGACGCGGCTGACGGTCATCAGCATGATCTTCCTGCCGCTC
>JAHWKJ010000725.1 GCA_019347905.1 Planctomycetota bacterium | reverse complement strand
GTCGTCGTCGTTTTGGCGCGGTTCGTGGCTGGGTTGGTCTTAAACGGGGTGCACGCCTTTTCCCTAGTACGGAGCGCACCGGTGTTAGGTGGCGGGCAGGATCCGCGGCAGGCTTTCGTCGTTTCGCGGATCCTGCCGGCGGTCGTCTTCAAACGCGTGCACTCCCAGTCCCTCGACCGTAACGCACCGCAGAGAGCGGGCCGGCACAATGCGGTCGGTGTCGACGTCGTCGATCAGCAGAGGCACGCCGGTGCCGGTGACGGATTCAATGGCGGTCATGCTTTTCTCACATGCAATTCAGGGCTTGCGCATCTTCCCGTTGCTGCACTGGCAGCAGCTATCCTAAAGAGCGTGCCGCGGCAGTGATCAGTTGGGATGTGGTCTGGTAAATGAAGCGGGCCACTTGCCTCGCCAGCGGTCGAGAAGCGACATCTGGGCCATCTCATCCATCACTTGGCGCATCCTCTCAAAGTCCTTGAGGACTCGCTTCACCTCTCTAACCGACTGGCCGCTACCCGGGGCAATGCGCCGGCAACGAGGTTCGTCAATCGTTTCCGGCCGCGACCGCTCATCAGGCGTCATGGCGTCAATGACGCCGCCAATCTGCCGCAGAAGGTCGTCGGAATCCAGCTCATCCGGCACGAGTCGCTTCAGCCCCGGAATCATCCTGAGTATGTCCCACATCCGGCCGAGCTTGCGAATCCGTCGCATCAGGCGCCGGAAGTCGTCTAAAGAAAATGACCCAGCGGACATGTTCGCCTCTGCTCCTCAACCCGAGAGCCTGATCATCTCCACCCGGACCATGCGGTCGGCCTCTACCACTTCAAACAACACCTGCAGAGGCGGCACTGTCAGGACCCGATAGTGCTGGCCGAGCCGTCGGCCTTTCTTGGACGCATCGTTCTCCAGGCGTCGGTCGATCTCATCGGCCGCGGTCGCGATCGCGGCGCGGTCAGCGGCCGACACCCACAGCCGTGCCAACTCCGATCTGGCCTGCGAGTGCCACGTCACCGTGTAACGAATCATTGGGCTTTCAACGAACGCAAGTGCTCGAGGACCTCAGCCGTCGTATACCACGGACCCTTGGACTGCGATCGTCGTTCCGCCTCGGCAAGATCATCCTCCGTAAAGCCGTGTGACAAATAACCAAGGCACTGCCCATTTTCATCACGGACCTCAACGGGCTCCTCTGACTCCCGAATGAGTTGCGCCTGTGTCTCGTCAACTGTGATGTGAGGCATGGCGGAAGACCTTTCGTTTGTGCTGCTGCAAATCCTCACGTTGAAACCATTATACCACGCCCGCCGGCTCCAGCAGTTTGCGGATGTCGGTCACGCGGCCTTTCAGGGCGGCGGCGGCGACCATCGCGGGGCTCATCAAGAGCGTGCGGCCGGTTGGGCTGCCCTGACGGCCTTTGAAGTTGCGGTTGCTCGATGAGGCGCACACCTCGCGGCCGGAGAGCTTGTCCGGGTTCATCGCCAGGCACATCGAACAGCCGGCACTGCGCCACTCGAAACCCGCCGCGGTGAAGATCTCGTGCAGACCCTCTTCTTCGGCCTGCCGGAGGATCTGCTGCGAGCCGGGCACCACCAGCGCCCGCACGCGCGGGGCCACGCGCCGACCGCGGACGAGTTCGGCCGCTTCGCGCAGATCGCTCATCCGCGAGTTCGTGCACGAGCCGATGAACGCCACGTCGATCTCGACACCCTCGATCGGCCGGCCCTCGTCCAGCCCCATGAAGGCCAGCGCCTCGCGGGCGCCCTTCTGCTCGTCGCCGGGGAAGTCGGCAACCTTCGGCAGCCGGCCGCTCACACCCACCGACTGCCCGGGGTTAATGCCCCACGTGACGGTCGGCTCGATCTCGGCGGCGTCGTAGCTCACTTCGTCGTCGAAATCGGCGTCGGCGTCGGAAGCCAGGCTCCGCCACCAGTCGGCCGCACGTTCGAATTCATTGCCGGTGGGCGCCATGGGCCGGCCGCGGAGGAAGTCGATCGTCGTTTCGTCGGGGTTCACGTAGCCGCAGCGCGCGCCGCCCTCGATCGACATGTTGCAGACCGTCATCCGCTCTTCCATGTTCATGGCATCGAACGCGCTGCCGGCATACTCGTAGGCGTAACCCACGCCGCCCTGCACGCCCAGCCGGCGGATGATGTCCAGGATCACATCCTTGGCATACACGCCGGGGGCGAGTTCGCCGTCGACGGTGATGCGGCGGACTTGCGGTCGCTCCAGCGGCAGCGTCTGCGTCGCCAGCACGTAGGCCACCTGGCTGGTGCCGATGCCCAGCGAGATGTTGCCGAAGGCTCCGTGCGTGCTGGTGTGGCTGTCGCCGCAGGCCAGGGTGATGCCCGGCTGCGTGAGTCCCTGCTCGGGACCGATGACGTGCACGATGCCGCGGCGGTCGTCGTCCAGGCCGAAGAAGCGAATGCCGAACTCGCGGCAGTTCCGCTCGATGGCCGTCATCATCTCTTCGGCGAGATTGTCGGCGAACGGCCGGGCGAGCGTGTCGGTCGGGACGATGTGATCGGCCGTCGCC
>JAHWKJ010000184.1 GCA_019347905.1 Planctomycetota bacterium | reverse complement strand
AGAGTGAAAGCGCGACTCGAAGCCCACGGGCCAGAACCCGTGGGCTTCTGCCCGGCCGTCTGTTCCTCGAACGACCCGTCAATCCACGATCGACAGCCGGGCAGGTCTTCTGGCTCCCGGATCAACCTACTGGCTGCACCTTCCCGCGGTGCCGGCCTCTCGATGGTGGCCGGTCGTTCCGCAGTGGCTGCATTGCTGCGTGCAGCGTTCGTCCCCGGTGACAGCGGCGGGACCGCAACGGATTTGCACCGTTTTCCCTATTCTTCCGCAGGCCACAAGCCCGCGGACACCCGTGCCGCGGCCCGCATCCTACCGCGCCGCGGCGGCTTTGCAAGCGAGCTGAATGCGTCTCGTAAGTTGGTAGTGCGGATTGAAATCCGCACTACGACGCGTCCGCGGCAGGTCACGCTCGAACGACCTGCCAGTCGGCTGCTATAATTCCGGTGGAACGCAGCCTGCCCCGCGTGGAGTTTTCATGATGCCTTTGACGGGACTTATCCTCGCCGATGCCAGCACGATCATCAGTCTCATCGTGGGTCTGGTGATGCTGCTGGGCTGGATTCTGAACTACGCGACGGCGAAGAACATGCCGCAGGCCGGGCCGCGGCGACCCGCGCCGCCGCCGCGCCGTCCGCAGCCGCCGCAGGCGCGGCGAACGGCCGAGGAGAAGCTCCAGAACGAGATCGACATCTTTCTGCAGGACGTGCGCGGCGGCCGCCGCCAGCTTGCGGGCGAAGCGAAGCCCGTTGTGCCGCCGCCCGAGCCACCGCGGCCGGCGGTGGCCGAAACGCGGCGCGCTCCGCTGCATTCGACGCTGGAGGGCCGGCAGACTCCTACGTCCGCCACCGCCCGCCGCAAACGCGCCAAGCCTCGCATGGGAGAGGGTGTGCGCGAACGCGTCGCGCAGCACATCGATCCCGATCGGCTGGGCGAGCACGCCCGGCAGCTCGGACGGCAGTTGACCGATTCCGTCTCGCAGCACCTCGGACGCGCCGAAGAAGCCATTGCCACGGCCGCGCCCGCGGTCGAGGTTCCAGGACCGGTGCCGGTGCAGGCGGCCCTCAAGCCATCGGAGATCCGCGAACTGCTCAGAAGCCCCGGCGGTGTCCGCCAGGCGATTCTGATGAACGAGATCCTGTCGCGGCCGCGTGCCCTCCGACGCGGCTGATGAGGCCGCGGCGGGCCGGCGGCTAAGTCAGCCGATATCGATGTTGCGACAGTGGGAGGGGTCGAAACGGTCGAGTGTCGAAAAGGTCGAAACGGCCGGATGTGCAGTAGGCACATTCGCCGGCTGGAGGCTGTTCTTCTGGCCCTTTCGACCTTCGACCCTTTCCACTTTCGACCCCTTGGCTTGGTGTCGCAGAATCGCTGTCGGTGATTCAGGTTTTCTCCGCAAGGCACACTGGTTCATGCGCGTGCTGTTGTTCGCCGGACGGTTTGAAGTCCGCGGCAGTTCCGCCTACACGCTGCGTCTGGCGCGGCACCTGGGCGAGTTCGGCATCGACTCGCAGGTCGTCTGCGGAGACGCGCGGCAGGTCGATGCCTCGCATAAGGCGGAACTGCCGATCCGGGAGTACCCCCACCTCACGCTGCCCTTGTGGGGCCGCGTGGTCATGGACATGGTCCGCCGCGAGCTGGCTTCCGCTCCGCCCGATTTGATCCACGTGCAGACGCGGTCGGTGCTGCCGCAGGGGTTGTGGCTGGCGCGGAAGCTGGATCGCCCGGTCGTGCTTACGGTGCACGATTATCTCCAGAATCGCGAGCGGCTGAAGCTCGACGGCCACGTGCTGCGGATCATCGCCGTCAGCGAATCGGTCCGCGACGAGCTGTCGAGACGCGTGCGGATCCATCCCGAGCGAATCACCGTTATCGAAAGCGGCGTCGGCACGCCGGAGGAGCTCGCGCTGCCGCCGGTGCTGGAGCCGGGACGCGTGCCGGTGGTGGGCACGGCCGGTCCGCTCGAAGCCGTGAAGGGACTGCCGTTCTTCCTCGGCGCCGCGCAGAAGGTGATCGAGTCGCATCCCGGCGTCGAGTTTCTGATCGCCGGGGCGGGGCCGGAAGAGCACAACCTGCGCAGGCTGGCCCGCGAGCTGGGCATCATCGCCCACATGACGTTCATCCCGCGGCTGTACGATTTCTCGCAGTCGCTGATGGCGATGGATATCTTCTGCCTGCCTTCGCTGCGGCAGGGGCTGGGCACGATCATGCTGGAAGCGATGGCCCGCGGCCGGCCGGTGATTGCGACCGCCGTGGGCGGGGTCTATAGTGTGATCGACGACGGCGTCACGGGCCTGATCGTGCCGGCCCAGGACAGCGGCCGCCTCGCCGAGCGGATTCTCGAACTGCTGGACGATCCGGTGCGGGCGCGGGCGCTGGGCGAAGCGGGCCGTCGGCTCGTCCGCGAACGGTACGGCGTCGAACGCATGGTCCGCCAGACCGCGGAGCTGTATCGCGAAGTATGCACGCCGAGATTATTGCCGTCGGCAGCGAGCTGACCACGGGCGAGAAGCTCGATACGAACAGCCAGTGGCTGAGCCTGGCGCTCGCGGATGCGGGCATTTCCGTCCGCAGCCATCTCACCGTCGCGGACGACTTGGAGGCCATGGTCGATGCGCTCCGCAGCCTCGCGGCGCGGTCAGAACTGCTGATCGTCAGCGGCGGACTGGGGCCAACGCTCGACGACCTCACGCGGCAGGCGCTGGCCGTGCTGACCGGCGGCGAGCTAGTGCTCCACGAGCCGTCGCTGGAGCACATTCGTGAGATGTTCGCCCGCCGCGCACGGCCCATGCCGGAGCGGAATGTCATTCAGGCCATGTTCCCCGCCGGCAGCACGCCGCTGCCCAACGCCCGCGGAACGGCGCCCGGCATCTGGATGGAATGGCAATCCCCCGGATGCACCACCGCGTGCCGCATCGCCGCGCTGCCGGGCGTGCCCAGCGAACTCAAGGAGATGTTCCACCGCGAGGTCCTGCCGCGGCTGGGTGGGGGAGCGCGGGTCATTCGCCGTCGGCGGATCAACTGCTTCGGGGCGGGCGAATCGGCCGTGGAAGACCTGCTGGGCGAGCTGACGGCGCGCGGCCGCGATCCGGAAATCGGCATCACCGCGCACGAGGCGACCATCACGCTCCGCATCGTGGCCGTCGGCCGCACGGAAGCCGAATGCCGTGAGAAGCTGGAGCGCGCGGCCACGGAAATCCGCAGCCGCTTGGGCGGACTGGTCTTCGGCGAGGAAGACGACGAACTGGAGCACGTCGTCGTGCGGCAGTTGCTCGCGGCGGCATGCACGCTGGCGACGGCCGAATCGGGAACGGGAGGGCTGTTGGCCCATCGGCTCACGCAGGTTATGGGCTTTCGCGGCTGTTACCGCGGCGGCGTGATCGTGCCCGACGACCGCGCAAAGATGACGTTGCTCGACGTCCCGCCGGACGTGCTGGCAGCAAACGGTCCGCTGAGCGCTGAAACCGCGCGAGCGATGGCCGAAGGCTGCCGCCGCCGTTTCGGCACCGACTACGCCCTCGCCGTCACCGAATGCCCGGAACCGCTGAAGGGGTCAGACCCCTTTGCGGGGCATTCATCTGCCCAAGTTCTGTATCGCTCCCCCGCAAAGGGGTCTGACCCCGTTCACGAGCCCATCGCGTGGGTCGCGCTCGCCGGTCCGCGCGGCGTGTCGGTCGAAGAAGAGCGTCTCGCCGGCGACCCGGCCATCCTGCGCAGCCGCATCGCGAAATCCGCCTTGAACCGCCTGCGGCTGGACCTGCTGCGCGGCGAATGAAGACGTGCGGCGATTCTCAGTGCCGCACATCGAACGACGTGAACGTCTCGTCGGCGGCCGCTTCGCTCTCCCGCACGTCGCGGATGTAGCGGCCGAACATGGACGCCACCTCCGCCAGAAACCTTTCCACGTCCTGCGGTCGTCCCTCGGCAACCACCTCGACCGTGCCGTCGGCGAGATTGCGCACGTAACCCGTCACCGGCCGGTTCCGGGCCAGCCCGGCCGTTGTGACGCGGAACCCCACGCCCTGCACGCGGCCCCCATAATTGACGCGCCGTCGTATGGTCTCGTGGCTGCCATTCATAATGCTCTCGGGTGCGGCGGCGCGAGCCGTGGATGCGCCAGCAGCTCTTCCAGGTCAGCGACGGAGACCGGCTTAACCCGGTGTTCGTCGAAGCCGGCTTCGCTGGAGCGCCGCCGGTCTTCGTCCTGTCCGTAGCCGGTGAGGGCGACCAGCAGCGTGTCGTCAAACTCGTGCCGCGAGCGGATGGCGGTCGCCAGTTCGTATCCATTCATGCCCGGCAGACTGATGTCGAGCAGCGCGATGTCGGGCCGGAAATCCCGCAGGCGCTCCAGAGCGGCCGGCCCGTCATCGGCAGTCTCGATCTCGTGGTCGCCGAGCGCCTTCAAGAGTAATGCCAGCATCCTTCGCGCGGCGCGTCCGTCTTCGACGATGAGAATCCGCCGGCACTTAGACATGGAGTGGGTCATTCACAGAGAATACAGCGGTGTGAGTCAGAAGCGAGTCTACGAGTCTACACCTGACGCGCGGCCACATGGCAGCGGAAATGCCGGGAAGATGACCCGGGAGATCCCGGACGCAGGACATGTGGGGTCGAGGGGATTTTCGCCGTGAGAATCGACTCCGTGTGGTCGCTGGCAGCAGCCCTGATTGCGCCGCCAGTGGTCTATTTCGCGGTCGATCGCCTGGTTCGTGAATCTGCGGTCGCGAAGGCAATCGCGTACATGGTCATTCTGCCCATTGTCCTCGGAACGACTGTGGCACTCGTCCATTTCGCGGTCACGCCACCTCCGGCCGATGATCGGCATGCCGCACTGTGGCGCATTTCCGTCGGTCGGATGTTCATTCAGGGCGCTGTTCTCGGGATCGTGATTGGGATGATTGGGGCTCTGCTCTTCTCGCTTCGAGACGATTGACGCAGCCGCCGCATGTGGGCCAGGGAGCGACTCCGGCGACATTGGCAGATGCGCGGACGCATGTTTGCGTCTTGATGCGTCGCGTCGAGGCCGATATAAGACGTGATGTTGGACCGTTCGCCAGCGGGAAGCTTGATGTCTCCACATTTGCCGTCCACTGCTTCGAAAGCTTCCGCCACGACGGGAGGCTGCACCGAGTTCCGGCGCCGTCTGCGTATGTCGCGGCGGGAGTTCATCCACGCCGGCACGCTGGGGCTGGGCGCTGGGGCCTTCGGACTGTCGCGGCTGTTGGAAGCCGAAGCCCACGCGGCACCGGGTGCGGCGCAGAAGGAACGCTCGGTCATCATCCTCTGGATGCGCGGCGGGCCGGCCCATCAGGACATGTGGGACCCCAAACCGGAAGCGCCGGTCGAGTACCGCGGCGAGTTCGGCGTGATGCCCACCAGCGTGCCGGGCATTCAGCTTTCCGACATGCTGCCGATGTGCGGCCGCGTGATGGACAAGTGGTCGATCGTTCGCAGCCTGCACCACGATAACGCGGGGCACTCGGCGGGCGATCAGATTTGCTTCACGGGCTATCCTTCGGGTCCCAATCCCGACGAGAACGTGCATCCCAGTTGCGGGTCGATCGTCGCCGAACAGCTCGGGCACCTCTCGCCGGAGCTGCCGGCCTATGTGATGGTCCCGCGGATGGTGCCGGGCACGGGGGCGGCATACTTGGGGGTGGGCTATAAACCGTTCGAGACGCTGGCCGATCCGGCCGCCGCCGGACCGTTCAAGCTGCCGAACTTCGAGCTGGCCGGTGGCGTGACGGTGGATCGGCTCGGTGACCGCAAGAGCCTCGTCGCGGGCTTCGACCGTCTGAAGTCGCGCGTGGACCGCACCGGGCAGATGGAAGCCATGGATCGCTTTCAGCAGAAGGCGTGGGGCATCCTCAGCTCGACGAAGGCCCGCGAGGCGTTCGATCTGGATGCCGAGTCGCGCGAGCTGCGCGAGCGCTACGGCTTCATGCCCGCCTTCGATCCCGGCGCGTCGGACCGCTGCGGCGCTCCGGCGTGGAGCCAGCGGATTCTGCTCGCGCGGCGGCTGGTCGAGGCCGGCGTGCGGCTGGTAACGGTGGACCTCAGGTGGTGGGACACGCACGTGCTGGGCTTCGATTCGCTCAGACGGGGGTTTCTGCCGCGCTTCGACCAGGCGTATTCGGCACTGATCGAAGATCTCGACCGGCGGGGATTGCTCGCCAGCACGCTGGTGGTGGCATGGGGCGAGTTCGGCCGTACGCCGAAAGTGAACGCGCAGGCCGGCCGCGATCACTATCCGAACGTGTTCAGCGCGGCGCTGGCCGGCGGGCCGGTGCAGGGCGGCCGTGTGGTGGGCGTCTCCGATTCGAAGGCCGCCTTCCCGCTGTCGAACCCCAAGACGCCGCAGGACGTGCTGGCGACGATCTACCGCTTCCTCGGCGTCGACGTGCACAAGCCCTACATCGACAACGCCGGCCGTCCGCACCCGACGCTGCCCTTCGGCACACCGATTGACGAGCTGTCGTAGTGCGGCGTTCACCGAAGGGGTCAGACCCCTTTGCGGACGAGCGATGTTGACGATGGAAAGCGGGTGAGCCGCAAAGGGGTCTGACCCCGTACGGCGAGTTGAGGTATAATCGCAGCGTGAAGACAGCCAGTTCTACTCCTGTTCTCGAGGATCTCGTCAATCCGCTTGGCGACTGTCTGACGCCGGAATCGGCGCGGCGGTTGCTCGCCCTCAAGGCCGATTCCAAGCTGCAAGCGCGTTTGGACGACTTGGCCGAACGTCACATCAGTGGCAAGCTTACGCCCGCGGAGCAGGCAGAGTACGGCCGCTACGTTTCCTACAGCACCTTCGTCGCCATCCTCAAGTCCAAGGCACGCCAACTCCTTGCCAATTCCTCCGCTGAATGATGGACGCCACTCTGCGGGCCTTCGTCCGGGAGCGGGCGGGCCATCGCTGTGAACTGCACGAGGATGACAACAATTTCCTCGCCTGTCGCCCCGATCATTGTCGCGCGTCATTCTCTGCGACGAGCGCATCGAGGTCGATCTCGCTGGACGGCTTCACGATGGCCTTGAGCACGCGCTGCATCTGTTCGAGTGCCGCGCGGCAGATTTCCGGCGTGTTGGCGGCCACGCAGTCCGAGGGCACGATCAGCTCCAGGTCGCGCATGTAGGCATCGTTGGCGGTGAACAGCACGCAGATGTCGGCCGACAGGCCCGTTAGGATCACCGTCCGCACGCCCAGGTGTTCCAGCAGCACCTCCAGCGTGGTCGAGTAGAAGCCCGAGTGCTTGGGCTTCAAAACGAAGTAGTCCTCTTCGTCGGGAGCGAGCCGCTCGACCAGCGGTTCGCCGCGCACGCCGTCATTGAGGCAATGCTCCACCTGCGCCGCGAAGTTCGAGCGCCAGTGGCCGAAGTTGTCGTTTACATACACGACGGGGACATTCTTGGCGCGGGCGCGGCGCTTGAGATCGGCGATCCGCTCCGCCATTGGCAGCGCGACCTGGAGCAGCGCCTCGCCGTCGTCGAACTCCAGGTCGTTGATGCAGTCGATGATCAAAAGTGCGACAGGCGACTCGTCGGGAGCGCTGCCATACAGATCGCTGTTGCGTTTGCGGACCATACGTAGGGTGCGTCGCCTCGCGGGTGAAGATTCACAACCAGAGCTCAACGGCCAACGTGACGGCAGACCTGGGCTGTTTCTGAGGATGAGACGCACCACGCAGGGCCGACCGGTGCGTCGGGCTCTTGAGAGGCGCAGCATCGAGCGTCACGATGGCTGGCGCCGGTGAAGCGAATGCTTCTCCCGCAAGGTGACGCACCCTACCGCTGGCTAAAACAGCTCACCCAGCGGCCGGCCGTTCTCCTCGACGATGTATCGCGGGCGGCCGCGGTTGTCGAGGTACGTGGCATCGAGCGGCACGTCCATGTGGCGATAGATGGTGGCGGCGAGGTCGGCCGGCGTCACCGGGCGGCTGGCGATCTGGCCGCCGTCGCGCTCCGTCGCCCCGATCACCTGCCCGTGACGCAGTCCGCCGCCGGCCAGGCACATCGACATCACCACCGGCCAGTGATTGCGGCCGTCGGTCGAATCCTGCGTGCCCATGTTGGGCGTGCGGCCGAACTCGCCCATCGCGATCACCAGCACGTCGTCCAGCAGCCCTCGCTCGCCCAGGTCGCCGACGAGCGTCGTCAGCAGGTGGTCGAACAGCGGCAACAGCGGTCCCAGCCCCTTCTGAATGCCCCCATAGGGTGGGATGTTGTCCCCGTGCGTGTCCCACGTACCCGAGGCCGTGTGATAGCTGAGATCGATGGTGACAAAGGCCACGCCCGCCTCCACCAGTCGCCGCGCAATCAGCGCCTGCTGGCACCACAGGTGCTTGCCGTAGCGGGCGCGGACCTCATCCGGTTCGCGGCCGATATCGAACGCCTCCTGGGCCTTGCGGCCGACAACCATCTCGACGGCGTTCCGGCGGTACGTGTCGAGGGCTTCCATTGAGCCGCTCTGGTCGAGGTCGCTCCGCAGGCGGTCGAACTCGCGCACGAGGTCGCGCCGCGTCGAGATGCGACTTTGGTGCAGGCCCGCGGGAAGCTGGAACAGGTCGGCCCCGCTGGTCTGGCCGGTATCGTTTCCCACCAGGTCGTACACCGGCAAACGCGTCGCCTGGTTGGCAATGAACGGGTCGTAGCGGCGTCCCAGCCAGCCGGCGCAGGCAATGTGCGAGCGCGACTTCTCGAAGGCGACGTAGGGAGGCATCGCGGGGTCGTTGGCCCCGTGGAACTTCGCCACCACGCTGCCGAGGGCGGGGTACATCTCGCCCTGCCGATTGACGCGCGGGGCGGCCTCGCGGTTGCCGGTCTGGAAGACCTTGTTCGGCTCGTGGTTGCTCTTGCGGGCATCGACCGAGCGGATGAGGGTGAACTTGTCGAGCATCGCCGCCTGCTTCGGCAAGTGCTCGCAAATCTGCACGCCCGGCAGAGCGGTGTCGATGGCGGCGAACGGCCCGCGGTTGACCCAGGGCCGTTCGGGCTTCGGGTCCCACGTGTCGATCTGGCTGGGACCGCCGGTCATCCACAACAGGATCACGCTCTTGCCGCCGGGCATCTGACGTCCGGCGGCGGCCGCCGCGGCCCGCGTTTGAAGCAGTCGCGGCACCGTCAGCCCGGCAATTCCCGCAAGGCCCGCCTTCAGCATGTTGCGGCGGGTGCGAAACACCAGCCCCTCGCGCTCGGTGGCGTGAAAGCCGGCGAACGCATGGTCTTGGTGCATGACCCGCTTGCAGCTTCGAGCGTTCATGTCACCAATGTATCAACCGACGCCGATATCAACAACGGCGGGACGGGCGTAATGACCCGCTTCAGCGGGCCTCGGCGGCAGCCGAATGCTCTGCAGGGCCGGTAGAACCGGGCTGAATCTGCCGGCAGCACGCTAGTTCTCACACGCAGCGCGACGTGCCAGCAACTCCGCGCGCGACACGGGCGGATGCTCGGCCTCGATCTTCGCTTGCAGCGCTTCCGCTTCCGCAGTCCGCCGCATCAAATAGGCCGTCACTTCATCACGGTGCCGCAGACAGTATGCAATGACGGCATACACATCGGCCAGCAGCAACGTTTCGTACGCGGCCACGATCTCTTCCGGAGTCATGCCGCTTTCGTACTCGTGAACGACGAGGTCCAAGCTCACCCGACTGCGACCGACGCGCACGGCGCCACCGGCGACGACTCGCAACGGTGGTGGGACTGGTCCAAGGGGCAGTTCAATCACCGGAGCATCCATTGTTGATCCCTCGAACATCGGGCAAATCGCAGGCCGGGTTCACACGCTGGCTCTCGACCCTCGACTCTCGACCCTCGACACGCTTGTGCTACGCCAGCCCGAACGCGCCTGTCAAACACGCGAGGCCTCGTTCGCCGCTCTCCGTAGCGACGACGGCGCTCATGCGGATTTCGCTGGTGTTGATGAGTTCGATGTTGATGCCGGCCGCCGCCAGCGCGCCGAACATCCGCTCGCCCACGCCCGTGTGCGTTCGCAGGCCGATGCCCATCACCGTCAGCCGCGCAATGTCGCGGTCGAAGCTCACTTCCGCCTCCGGCCAGTCTTCCATCACGGCCCGCACAAGTAACAGGCACTGGTCCACGTCATCGCGCGGCACCGTGAACGACAGGCTGGCGTGACCGCGGCGGCTGACGTTCTGCACGATCATATCGACCATGATGCCGCCCTCCGCCACCGCGGCGAACACCGCCGCCGCCACGCCCGGCTCGTCGGGCAGGTTCCGCAGCGTGACCCGCGACTGGGCGGCGTCGAGCACGATCTCGCTGACGACGATGTCTTCCATCGCCCGCAGCCGCGCCACCACGTCGCGCTCCAGCTCTTCCCGCGGCGCCGTCACCCGCATCTGGCGGGGCTTGGCGCCGAAGCCCACCGCCGGCTGGCCGGCCCGCGCTTCATGCAGTCCGAACCCTGCGTGAACAGCCCGCACCGCTTCGACCGCCCGGTCGCGGTCGCACAGCACCGAGATTTTGAT
>JAHWKJ010000183.1 GCA_019347905.1 Planctomycetota bacterium | reverse complement strand
GGGCAAAGGCTTTGCGTGCCCCGGCACTCCCACGCCGGGGCACGGCCGAAGCGGCCTTTGCCCCGGCCACCCCGACCGTCGTGAGCGGGTGACGGGGCGGCTATTCCGGCTTGTTCGGTGCGCCGCTCGAGTTGTCGCCGTCGCCGGCATCAGCGGCGCCCGCCTCGTCGATGACCGTCGCCTGCTCGATGTAATCCAACTCCGGATAGTTCTTGGCGAGGAAGGCATTTCCTTCCTGTTGCAGCCGTCCCTGGTCGGGACCAGAACCGTGCGGCGGACCGTCGCCGTAGCCGCTATACAGCTTCTCGGCCACATCCATGCCCTCCACGACCTTCCCGAAGGGAGCGAAGCGGTCTCGATCCAGCCGCGAGTTGTCGCCGAAGTTGATGAAGAACTGCGTGCTGCGCGAGTTCGGCTGGCTGCTCTGGGCGAACGTGACGTACCCGCGGGTGTTTGACTGCACCACGGGATCGTCGGGGATGTTGTTGTCGCGCCACTGGGCCATCACCAGCGGATCCCCGTTGATGCCGGCCTGCGCCATAAAGCCGTCGATGACGCGAAAGAAGCGGCAGCCGTCGTAGAAGCCCTCCTCGACCAGTTCGCGAAACCGCGCGGCACCATGCGGCGCCCACTCGGGGTGCACCTCAATCACAATGTCGCCCTCGTTCGTCGCCAGCTTGACCTTGAACGGCTCGCCGACCTCCGGCGATCCGCCCGCGTCACCGCCGCCGGAGGTCCGCAGCGGCGGCTCATTCTGCTGCTGCGGCCCCCCGCAGCCGACGAGAGCCAGGGTCAGGACGAAGATCGACGCGTGGCGAAAACAGTGCATGGCAGCAGGCGCCTCAGTGGGAATGGAGTCGAATGTGAGGAACGAAAGCGCCATTGTGGCGCGTCGCCCGTTCCGCGTGCAACGACGGCAGGCGAACTTCACCGTTGAGCGGGGGCCGATGGCCTCGCCAGCGGCACCGCGCTGTGCCGCAGTTCGTGCGAGCGGTCGGGCCGCGTGTATTCGTAGAAGTAGTGCAGCGTGTCGTCCACCGGCAGCGCGTCCAGGTAGCGGATCGATCCCGAAGCGTGCGGCGAGCGAATCCAGGGGGCATTGACGCTTAGCCGGCGGAAGTTCACCAGATCTTCGCTGACCGCCTGGCCGCAGAACTCGTCGTAGCTGTCGGCCCGATGGGTCGCGCCGTCGTAAAACGCAAGCCACACGGGAGGCAGCCGGCAGACCGACGTGATGCGCACGTTGAAGGCGTCCCAACCGCTCTGGCGCGGCTCCATCACGATGCGGGCCGTCGGAAAGTTCACCCCATCGTGCGAGCGGTGCAGCGCGGCCCAGCCTCGGCCGCGCGTCTGGATCACGCCGTCGGCGTCCGCCGGCAGGTGCTGCTCGGGAAGGCCGACGCTGGTGTAGACGTGGTACTCGCCGCCGACCACGATCACAGTCGGGTCTTTAACGAACGTGAAGCCGTACATCGGTGCGTCGATCACCGGCCGGGCCGTCGCGGGATCGAACTGGTCCGGCGAGTCGGCCTCCAGCAGATCGATGCGCCACGTTGGCGGGTTGCGGTCGTAGGCGCGGCCCACCTCGTACGACAGGTACAGCCGCCAGGGCCCAGCCGGATCGCGGATGAGGCAACCCTTCTCGATCGAGTTGGCGCCGAACGCGTCCTTGCTCGCCGACCACACCGCCTCGAAGCGGCCGCCGGGCTCACCGGCGGCGATGCGGCATTCTCCGCCGCGGCCTTTGGTCAACGGGTGACGCACGCGATAGTAGACGTAAAACCGGCCGCTGGACCGGTCGAACGCGGCGCTGGGGGCGCCGGCCCAGTATCCGTAGCCGCTTCCGGGCGGTTCGGCGATGGCCGTCCCGTCCTCGGGATCGAATCGCGGCGGAACGCCATAACACTTCTCGCCGGATGCGAACAGCTCGCTCATGGGGTGGTTCTCCGGAATCTGTTGTCATGAAGCAATCAACGCACATCCGCGCGGTTGGTCGTCGAGGGCCACTGATGAAAACCGCATGCGGTTGCGAAAGCAAGTGCGTCGAAGGCCGCGGCGCTTGCATGCCACGCGTGGCCGGTTTCCAATGGGGGCTCCATGGTCGATGATCCCTTCGAGCAGCCGGTTCAGTTTCTGCGCGCGGCCGGGCCGCGCCGCGGGGAACTGCTCGCGCGGCTCGGGCTGCGGACCGTGGGCGATTTGTTGTGGTATCTGCCGCGGGATGTGCTCGATCTCACGCACGTGCGGGCCGCGCAGACGCTGCGCGAAGGGGAGCTGGCGACCGTCCGCGGCGCCGTGGTCGATCTTGACGCCCGCGAGACCAGCCGCAGCATGTCGATGGTCGCCGTGCTGCTCGACTGCGGCGATCGGCAGTACGTGCGGGGTGTGTGGTTCAACCAGCCGTGGATGCTCCGCAAGTTCCGCATGGGCGAGACGGTGTTGTTTTCGGGCAAGCCGAAGCGGAGCCTCGGCCGCTGGGAGTTCAACAACCCGCGCGTCGAATGGATCGACTCCGGTCCTGCGGATGCAGGAGCAGGCGCCGGCGTTGTGCCGGTGTATGGGCTGACGGAAGGTCTGCGGGCGGACGAGCTGCGGCGGGTGCTGCGGACGGCGGTCGATGAGTTCGCACCGCTGGCGGCCGATCCGCTTCCGGAAATCTTCCGCGGCGAACAGCGGCTGCCGGAACTGAAAGCGGCCCTGGCCGGCGTGCACTTTCCGGCCGACATGTCGCAGTATGAGGCGGCGCGGCGGCGGTTGATCTTCGACGATCTGCTGGAGTTTCAGGCGGGGCTGGCACTCAGGCGGCGGGCGTGGCGGACGAACAACGTCGCGCCGCGGCTGCCGACGACGGCCAAGATCGACGCCCGCATCCGCCGGCTGTTCCCGTTCGATCTGACGGCGGGGCAGACGCGGGCAATTCGCGAGATCGTCGCCGACCTGGATTCCGGCCGCGCCATGCACCGACTGTTACAGGCGGATGTGGGGGCCGGCAAGACGGCGGTGGCCCTGTACGCGATGCTGGTGGCGGTCGCCGCCGGCTATCAGACGGTGGTGATGGCCCCCACCGAGGTGCTGGCCAACCAGCACTGGACGACGGTCGAAAGGGCCCTCGCGCACAGCCGGGTGAAACGTATCCTGCTGACCGGGCGGCTCACCGCGGCTGAGCGCCGCCGGGCGCTGGAGGGCATCCGCACGGGCGAGATCGACCTCGTCGTCGGCACGCAGGCGGTGATCCAGGCGGACGTTCAGTTTCACAAGCTGGGCGTAGTCGTGATCGACGAGCAGCACAAGTTTGGCGTCATGCAGCGGGCGACCTTCAGTGGGAGCGGTGGTGAAGCCCCGCACGTGCTGGTCATGACCGCCACGCCGATTCCCCGCAGCCTGTGCCTCACACAGTTCGGCGATCTCGACGTGAGCGTGATCCCCGAGATGCCGCCCGGGCGTCAGCGGGTCGTCACCAGCCGCGTCCGCGGCAGCGAGCCGCGGCGGCGGGCGTGGGAATTCGTGCGCAAGCAATTGCAGGCGGGACGGCAGGCGTACATCATCTGCCCCCGCGTCGAGTCCGGTAGCGTGGATTTCAATCCACGCGAGCCGCACCCTTCGCCGGAAGTGCTACCGCGTGGGTTGAAACCCACGCTACCAGGCGTCGAATCCGGCGACGGCGCTGCGGACGACTCCCCCGTTCCCCCCGTCGCCCCTGCCGCTCCCGAGTTCTTTCCCCCCCTTACTAAGGGGGGGCCAGGGGGGGTAACGGCGGGCGTGCGAACATCGAACATCGAACATCGAACATCGAACGTCGAACCGGAAAACCCTCAACCCTCTCTCGACACCGACCTCCCCGAAAGCGCCGAAGAAGTCTTCCGCCAGGTCTCCGCGGGCGAACTGGCGGGCTTCACGGTCGGACTGGCTCACGGCCAAATGAGCCACGAGGAGAAGGCCGAGGCGATGTACGCCTTCCGCACCGGCGAGACACAGGTGCTGGTGGCGACGACGGTGGTCGAAGTGGGCGTCGACGTGCCGAACGCCACGCTGATGATCGTCGGCCACGCCCACCGCTTCGGACTCTCGCAGCTTCACCAGTTGCGCGGCCGCATCGCCCGCGGAAAGTTCCAGGGCTACTGCTTCCTGTTCTCGGAGAGCGACGCGGCCGATGCCCAGCAGCGGCTGTCGGCATTGGAAAAGACGGCCGATGGCTTCAAAATCGCCGAAGTCGATTTCGAGCTCCGCGGGCCGGGCGACGTGCTGGGCACGCGGCAGCACGGCGAATTGCCGCTACGGGTGGCCGACATTATCCGCGACGCCGACGTGCTGCAGGAAGCGCGCGCAGCCGCCTTCGAGCTGGTGGAGACGGGCGCGCTCGATCAGCCGGAGTTTGCGCCGCTGAAGCTTCGCGTGCTGGAACGGTTCGGACGGCTAATGGAGCTGCCGCAGACGGGCTGAGCGGCCTGTGTGGCTGACCGCGTGTATCTGGAGGCCTTCCCATGATGTTTTCTCGACGACTCCTCCGCAGTCACACACTCGCCTTGCTGGCGCTGCGGGCTATTGGCTCTGCTGTGGCCTTGCTGTTGATATCAGCAGCCGGCGTCGGGGCACCGCCGGTGAAGGGGGA
Source organism: Planctomycetota bacterium (assembly GCA_019347905.1). Lineage (GTDB taxonomy): Bacteria > Planctomycetota > Planctomycetia > Planctomycetales > Planctomycetaceae > JAHWKJ01. Next base: position 5,896 of record JAHWKJ010000183.1, on the reverse strand, counting down.
CCTGCAAACAATTGCGCACCGCGGCTCGAGTGCAGACCGCCCTGAAAACACGCTGGCGAGCGTGCAGCGGGCGATCGAAGCCGGCGCCACGGCTGTCGAAGTGGATCTGCGACTGACCAGAGATAGCCGGCTCGTCCTCCTCCACGACGCCACGCTCGACCGGACGACCAACGGCAGCGGCCCCCTCGCTGAGAAGACCCTGGCCGAGGTGCACAGGCTCGACGCGGGAAGCTGGTTCGATTCCAGGTACAGCGATCAGCGGGTGCCCACGCTCAAAGAAGTCCTAAACATGTGCGAGGGTAAGATCGATGTCCTGCTCGATCTGAAACTGCAGGGGGACGAGTTCGCTCGCGCCGTCGCTGCCGAAGTGAAAGCCCATGGTTCCCCAAAGCGGACGATCGTCGGCGTTCGCAGCGTCGAACAGGCGCGGCTGTTTCGCCGTCTCCTGCCTGAGTCGCGGCAGTTGGGCCTCATCCCCAATGCCGACACGATTGAAGCTTTCGCCGAAGCCGGAGTGGAAACGATCCGGCTCTGGCCGAAGTGGCTGGCGGAAGACGCGACGCTCGCCGCACGAGTCCGCAAGGCCGGTGCGAAGCTGCACCTGAACGGCACCACGGGACGGACCGCGGACATCCTGCCGCTGTTGGAACAGCAGCCCGATTCGCTCTCCAGCGACGACCCGGCCCGGCTGGTGGCCACCTTGGCGGCGCTGCGGTCCGGCCGCGACGACCACCGCGTCTCGGGCGAGGTCCGCGATGGCGTGCAGAGGATCAGACTTCTGCCGCCTGCGCCGGACAATCCGCGCAACAGCGAGGGCGACTTCATCCGGCTGAAGGACGGGCGGTTGCTGCTCGTTTACACGCATTTCACCGGCGGGGCCGGCGACCATGCGCGGGCCTTTCTCGCCGGCCGCATCTCCGATGACGGCGGAAAGAGCTGGACCGCCGAGGACGTGACGATTCTTCCCAACGAGGCGGAGCAGAACATCATGTCCGTCTCGCTCGTGCGGCTGGATGACGGACGCATCGCGCTGTTCTATCTGCGGAAGAACTCCCTCTCCGATTGCCGGCCGCTCATGCGCACGAGCGAAGATGAAGCTCGCTCCTGGAGCGAGCCGGTCGAGGTCGTGCCGGAGGACGAAATGGGTTACTACGTCCTAAATAACGATCGTGTGATTCAACTCGAAGACGGACGGCTCGTGGTTCCCCTGGCCCAGCATCACGGGCGTGGCTGGGCGAAATGGGTCGGGAATGCACAACTCGTCTGTTACTACTCCGACGATCGCGGGCGGTCGTGGAAACGCGGCACGCAGGTCCCCGCGGCCGATCCTGTGGGAGACAAGCCGGTGACGACACAGGAGCCTGGAGTCGTGGCGCTCAAGGACGGACGCCTGATGCTGTGGTGCCGCACCGATGCCGGCAGCCAGTACGTCGCCTGGTCGCGAGACGGAGCGGAAAGCTGGTCGAAGCTGCAGGCATCGAACATCGTTTCACCGCTGTCGCCCGCGACGATCGAGCGCATTCCCTCGACCGGAGATTTGCTGCTCATTTGGAACGACCATCGAGACATTGCCCCAGCTCTCCGTGGCCGACGCACGCCGCTCTGCGCCGCCGTTTCCACCGACGACGGCCGGACGTGGAAGCCTGCAAAGACGCTGGAGGACAATCCGCACGGCTGGTACTGCTACACGGCCATGTCATTCGTCGACGATCACGTCCTCCTGGCCCATTGCGCGGGCGACCGGCGCGAGAACAACGGTCTGGCGCTGACGCAGGTCACCCGCTTCCCGGTCGCCTGGCTGTACGAGGCGGCCGAGCCGGAAACCGCTCGCGACCGGCTCTGGATCTGGGGGCATGCCGCCGGCGTCTACAACGACAGCTTTCTGGTTCCCCTTGGCCGGAAGTCTTCCATCGAGCCGGTCGACGCGGCCCGTCGGCTCGGGCTGGAGAACATGATCTTCGTCCGCTACGAGGGCCGGCCCGCGCCACCCTTCGACGACTATTACCGGCCGTTCGAGAAGCTCGACCGCGTCTACTGGTCGCTCGTGGGTGCGAGCGGCGCCACGTCCGAAGCGGAGCGCGACGCGGTCTACCGTCTGGCCGAGCGCCACGAGAATGTCGCCGGATTCATTCTCGACGACTTCTTCCGCGGCCATGTCACCCCGGCTCCGGGGGAGGAAGAGTCGCAGGCCTTTGAGGCCTCGCTGACGCCCGAAGAGCTCCGACGGCTCGCGCAGCAGAAAGTGCGTGGCCGAACCTTGCCGATCATGGCGGTCGTCTACACCGGCCAGATTTCCCCGCGGGCGAAGGCTCACCTGGCCGAAGTCGATCAAATCTGTCTGTGGACGTGGCGGCCGGAAGACCTGAAGGATCTGGAGACGAATTTAGAGGCGCTGGAAAAGCTGGTGCCGGACAAGCCCATCTTCCTCGGCTGCTACATGTACGACTTTGCCGACCGACGCCCGCTGCCCGTCGAGCACATGCAGCGGCAGACGGAGCTGGGTTACGGCTGGCTCAAACAAGGCCGCATCGAAGGGATCATCTTTCTGGCCACGCCGATCGTGGACCTCGATCTCGAAGCCGTCGAATGGACCCGCCGCTGGATCGCCAAAGTTGGCGACGAGTGGCTGAAGCCGCCCGCGCGGCGCTAGCCGCCAAGCCCTCGCGAAAGCCGACAACGATGCACGACGAGGCGACCTACATCTGCGATGCCTGCGGCGAAGAGGTCGTGATTCCCATCGACCGCTCGGCCGGGGTAACGCAGGAGTTTGTCGAGGACTGCCCGGTCTGCTGTCGCCCGCATGTCATCCACATTGAGATCGGCGAAGACAACGACGTGCGGGCGTGGGCCGAGCGGGAATGACCCACCTGGCTTCTCCCAACCTGTGTGTGCAAGTCGAAAGTCGGTAGTGTGGATTTCAATCCACACGGCCGATGCGCAAGGGCATGTGCATGTCTGAAAACCTTGGGTGTGTGGATTGAAATCCACACTACGCACACGCCGGTCATTCGCTCGCATGCCATGGTTTCCAAGCGTGACCGGGCGGTGTAACTTGGTTGAGGTGCCGATTGCACCTTTCTGCCGTCGTCGGGTCGGATCATCCCGGGAGATTTGATGTCGCTAACAATTCGCGCACTGGTTGCCGGCTGGCTGGTGGTTTCACTCGCAGACGCGCGCGCCATCGCGGCTGACCGTACGCAGCCTATCGTGTTTCAGAACACGCGGATCCTGACGGCTTCCGGCGGCGATTTCGATCCGGGAACGCTCGTCGTCCGCGACGGCAAGATCGAGGCCGTCGGGCCGGCCGACGACGTGGATGTGCCGGAGGGCGCGGCCGTCCACGATCTCGCGGGCAAGGTCCTCATCCCCGGCCTTATCGACAGCCATTCGCATCTGGGCGTCTATTCGCGGCCCGGAGTCGTCGCCAACAGCGACGGCAACGAAATGACCGGCCCCGTGCAGGCGATCGTGCGGGCGCTCGACTCGCTCAATCCGTTCGATCCCGGCATCCGCATGGCCAATGCCGGCGGCGTCACCACGGCCAACATCATGCCCGGCAGCGGCAATGTCATCGGCGGCCAGACGATCTACGTCAAGCTCCGCGGCTACACGCCCGAGCAAATGTGGATCGCCTCCGAAGACGTCCTCGGCGGCCTGAAGATGGCCAACGGCGAGAACCCCAAACGCGCGTACGGCAGCAAAGACAAAGCCCCCGGCACCCGCATGAAGGTCGCCGCGCTGCAGCGAGCAGAGTTCATCAAGGCGCAGGATTACCTGCGAAAATGGGACGCCTACCGCAAGAAGCTCGCTGCCGGGGAAGACGCCGCCCCGCCCGACGTCGATCTCGGCCTGGAAACGCTCGGCGAGGTGCTCGCCGGCAAACGCACCGTGCATTTCCACACGCACCGGGCCGATGACATTCTCACCGTGCTGCGGCTCAGAAAAGAGTTCGGGTTCGAACTGCTCCTGCAGCACGGAACCGAGGCGTACAAGGTGCTCGATGAAATCGCCGCCGCCGGCGTGCCGGTCTCGATGACGATTGTCGATTCCCCCGGCGGCAAGGCCGAAGTCGTGGATTTCACCGAGCGCTGCGGCGCGGAACTGGCCTCCCGCGGCATTCCGGTGCTGGTCAACACCGACGATCCCATCACCGAAAGCCGCTTCTTCCTGCGGACCGCCGCGACGACGGTCCGCGGCGGGCTGGGTGAACAGCAGGCACTGCAGGCGATCACCGTCAACGCCGCCCGCGTCATGCACCTCGACGACCGCCTTGGCACGCTCGAAGCCGGCAAAGACGCCGACTTCGCCGTGCTCAGCGGACCGCCCTTCAGCGTTTACACGCGGGTGCTCGAGACGTGGATCGATGGCAAGCGCGTCTTCGATCTGGATGACCCGAAGCAGCGGCTGTACCAGACCGGCGGGTTCGCCGTCGCCGAGGCCTCGCGGATCCCGGAAGCCCAACCGCTGGTGAAGCCACAGCCCCAAGCCAGTGAACCGGCCGCGCCCGCCGATGCGCCTGCGTATTCGTCGGAAGCGAAGACGCTCGTGGTGCTTGCCGGCCGCGTGCATCCGGTTTCTGGTAAGCCGATCGACAACGGCGCCGTGCTGATCGAAGACGGCCGCATCAAATGGATCGGTCCGCAGGCGAAACTGGAGCGGCCGAAGAACGCGGCCGTGCTGACGGCGGCCGTCGTCACGCCGGGGCTGATCGACGCGCACAGCGTGGTGCCTCTGGCCGGCGAGTACAACATTCCCGCCGATCAGGACCAGGACGAGACCAGCGATCCCAACCAGGCCGACGTGCGGGCGCTGGACGGCTTTCACCCCGGCGAGCCGCTGCTGAGGTTTCTGTTGAGCCGCGGCGTGACGGTCATCCATGCCTGTCCGGGCCGGGCCAACGTCATTGCGGGGACGACGGGCGTGTTTCGCACGCACGGTCGCACGGCCGAGGAGATGGCGATCCGCTGTCCGCAGGCGATGCTGTTCAATCTGGGCGAAAGTCCCAAGGAAACGTACAAAGACGACCGGCCGGAAACGCGCATGGGCACGGCCGCCCTCATCCGCGCGGCGCTCGCTGAGGCCGGCAATTTCTCCCGCAAGCTCGAAGCCGCCGCAAAGAAGGAAGATGCCGACCGGCCGGACCGCAATCTGAAACACGAGGCTTTGGCAAAGGTGCTCTCCCGCGACCTGCCCGCGATGTTCTGCGCCCAGCGGGCCGACGATCTTCTCACCGCGCTGCGGCTCGTGCGCGAGTTCAAGCTCGACGCGACACTGGCGCTGGCCGCGGAGGGCTATCTCGTCGCCGATGAGATCGCGAAAGCGAGGGTGCCGGTGATCGTCCACCCCACGATGCAGCGGAACGGCCGGATGGAGACGTTCAACACCTACCTCGGCAATGCGGCGGCGCTGCGGGACAAGGACATTCGCATCGCCATTGGCAGCGGTGTGGAAGGCTACGTGCCCAAGACGCGCGTCGTGCGCTACGAAGCGGCGCTGGCCATGGTGTACGGTCTGGGCTTCGACATGGCACTCAAGGCCGTGACGCTGGACGCGGCCCGCGTCCTGAAGATCGACGAGGATTTCGGCAGCCTGGAACCGGGAAAAGCAGCCGACCTCGTGCTCTACGACGGCGACCCGTTCGAGCACGTCACGCACGTCACCCGCGTGATCGTGGACGGCCGCGTCGCGTACGACCGAGCCGACGAACAGCCGATTCCGCTGGCCGACCGGCTGTACTATTCGTCGCCGGAGATTCCGTGCTGCCTCGGGTGGTAGCGCGGTGTTGGGAACCACCGTGGCGTTCTTTCCGGTCTGACGCCGGTCGCGCAAGCGCGCGCAAGCAGCCCGACCGTCCCGGACGAGGACGCAGGGCCCGCCGGGACGGTCGAGCCCTCCG
>JAHWKJ010000182.1 GCA_019347905.1 Planctomycetota bacterium | reverse complement strand
CGAAAATGGGACAGGCACCGATCGTCCTGATCGGAGCCAGTCCCATTTTCGTGGCAGTGGGGTTCGATGACGAACGGCCGTGGGAGGTCCTGCTGGAGGCGGAGCTGGGTGGCGTCGGGCGGGGGGGTGGGCATGAAGACGCGGCCGTAGGCGCAGGCTTCGTACAGCGGGCAGGGGGCGCAGGGGTTGTCGAGCCACTCCGGCGGGCAGACCAGCCTGCGGAGCGTGATGCCCAGCGCGCCGCGGAGCACGTTGGAGACGACGGGCGCGGGGATCTCGTAGGGCCGCGACCAGCGGACGGCGATCTCCAGCCGCAGGAGCTTCACGTCCGGCAGCGCGGGGGCGGTGTGGGACATGGGTTTCGCGGCGAGGGCGGTGGACATGGCGGTGTTTGGGTCAGATGTGGATTGGCTTTCTTTGTACTGCAAACGACCGAAATCTTGTTCTCTTGAGAACATTTCAAGCGTCATCAGCGCCATTTCGTGCCTTTCGTGGTAGTCAGCTTTGGTTGCGGCCACGGACCGCGCTGTGAGGCCTGCATCTCAAGGGGGGCCTGTGAGTCGCTATAATCGCAAGGGGGTTTACTCTCCGAATGGTTCGGGACATCTGACGGCCACAGGGGACCAGCCATGACATTTCTCGGAACAGTCAAGGGAGGCGTGATCGTTCCCAACGAGCCGGTCGAGCTGCCGGAAGGGGCGAGCGTACGGGTGGAGGTGCTCCCGGCGCCAGCCGACGACCAGTCGACGCCGACTGTATGAGCGGCTGAAGCCGATCATCGATGCCGCGGAGGACCTGCCCGAGGACATGGCGCGGAATGTCGGTCACTATCTCTATGGCCATCCGAAGCGATGAGCGGCGCGGGGGCCATGCGCCGCCGTCGGCCGGGCGTCTTCGTTCGTTTCTCTGTAGCATCGAAAGCCATCCAGGCCGGGGACTCCGCAAATGACGTTTCACGGACATGTCGAAAATGGTGTCGTGGTGGTGGATGATTCGGTCCAACTGCCGGAGGGGGCGGCGGTGCGGATAGAAGTCGTTGAGGCGGAACCCGCGGCAGAAACGGTGGAAACGACAGAGCCACTGTCGGAGATCCTTCTCCGCTATGCGGGCAAGGCCGTCGGGCTGCCTTCGGATATGGCGCGGAACCATGACCACTACCTCTACGGAACGCCGAAGCGATGAAGGCCGCGTTCGCAGACACCTCCTACTTCCTGGCTCTCGTCAATCCTCGAGATCAGCATCACGCGGCAGCGCGCGAGATCGGCAAGACCGTGGCTGGGGAGATCGTCACGACCGCCTGGGTGATTACGGAGTTCGGCAATGCGATGGCGCATCCGGCAAACCGCTCTCTGTTTCTGAATCTCCTGAACGACCTCCGCAGGAATGGACGGCTTCGGATGGTCGAGTCCAATCCTCGCTTGTTCGAGGAGGGGCTTGACCTGTATGCCCGCCGGCCGGACAAGGAGTGGTCTGTCACGGATTGCATTTCGTTCGTCGTCATGGAAGAGGAAGGCCTGACGGATGCGCTGACGGCCGATCATCATTTCGAGCAGGCGGGGTATACGGTGCTGTTGAAGTGATCCCGCTTCGCCGCCAGGCGCGCAACCGCTCCAGGTTGGGTGAAGAGAGGGATCCGTATGATGGACGCCTGCGCCGCCGCTGTTTGCCGCCGCTGCCAAGCGCGGGAACGTTGCGCTGCGCGAGCGAGCCGGCGGCTGGGGCGGCGCGTGCCTGAAGGCGTGTTGAGGAGCAAGATGGCCCGGGGGGCAGGGGGTGTGCAAGTTGCCATCTTGGCCAAGTTGCCCCCGGAGGTGTGCCCGCCGTCGTTCGGCATCGCCCGGAAAAGGGGACAGTCCCCGTGGTGCTTTCTCTGTGGACGGCACTGTCTGGAGCACTCGCGCACGTGGCCGGCGGCAGTGCGTGGTGGAGGGGGACAGTCCCCTTTTCCGGGCGATGCGTCGTTGGCGTTCATTTCGCGGCGGGCTTTCGTGGCATGGCGTGTCAGCCGGTCCTGGTGCGCGTGCGGGTTCTTCCGCGGGCGGCGGTGTGCGGGCGGGTGGCGCTGTGGGCCGCGTAATGTTCAGCGATCAGCTCGGCTTCGCGGGCGATGTCGCGGCGGAGTTCGGCCGGCTCCAGCACCGTGCACTCCGAACCCCACGAGAGGATCCACCGCCGCACTTCGATGAACGAACGCAGCGAGAGTTCCAACAGCAGCGAGCCGTCGGCTTCGAGTGCGCTCTTTTGCGAGGGATGAAACGTCTTCTCGCGGATGTATTTGGCGGCCGAGGGCGCGAACCTCAGGCGGATGCGCTGCAGCGGGCGGTCTTCTTCGGCGACGACTTTGAACGTGCCTTCGAGCAGGTCGGCCGCCGAGAAATCTTCCGGCACGTCGAACGAGCGGCCGGTCTCTGCCAGCTCGCGGATGCGGGCCGGGGCGAACGTGCGGCGGCACTTCCGCAGATGGCAGTAGCCGACGAGGAACCATTCGCCGTCGACGTTGGTGAGGTGCCAGGGATCGACCCGCCGCTCGGTGACTTCCTCGCGGGAGGCGGTCCAGTAAACGAGGCGAAGCTGCCGGCGGTGCAGCACGGCGCGGGCGAGGCGGCGGAAGGTTTCGGTATCGCCCCTGCCGACGGCGGACGTGCGGAACGAATGCGACCGGGCGACCGTGTCCCAGTGGACGGTGATTTCATCGGGCAACAGCAGCGCGAGTTTGCGGACGGCGCGGCTGAGATCCTCTTCGTAGGGGGTGCCGCGATGATGGCGGAGCAATTGCTCGGCCACGAACAGCGCGACGAGCTCGCCTTCGCTGATGCGCAGGTGCGGGAGCTGGAAGGTGTCGCAGGTGTAGCGCCAGCCGTTTTTCCGGCGGCAGAATTCGAGCGGTGCGCCGAGCTCGTCGCGGAGGATTTCGAGGTCGCGAAGGACGGTGCGGGGGGCGACCTCGGCGAGCTGCGCGAGGCGCTCGGCCGTGGGATGGGATCCGCTGCGGATTTCGCCGTCGAAGATCAGCAGTCGCCGAAGCTGGGGACGTTTGGCAGTGAGCACGCGGGCCTCGCAATCCGACGCTGGCCGTGCTCCTCCGTGAGAGTGTGGCGTCCTCCGTGGACGATCGAGTGCATCAACAATAGTGAGCCGCCATGACAACGACCGTCACGGGCGGCGAGGTTTGCGAAAGTTTTTGTGAGTCGAGAGTCGAGAGTCGAGAGCCAGCAGCGATCCGGGAATGCAGTTCGGCCTCCGCCGAGGTTTCTGGCTCTTGACCCTCGACCAGTCTTCAGAAATGAAGGCGTGCATACTACCGGCGGCCAAACACGATTGCCACAACGTCACTTCTGTTTTTTCCGAAGGGAGGGGAATACCTCCCTCAGCGAATTGCTGCTGGATCCGGCGCGTGGTTCAAGTGCATACTCACAGCCTCGGAGCTTTCGGGCACGGACCCGCCGTCATCGACATGAAAGCGAGGTGCCGCATGCCCGCACGAGCCGCGTGGAAAGGTTTTCTGCACGTCAGCCGCCTGGCCGTTCCGGTGCGGGCGTTCTCGGCCTGCCGCACGACGCCGGAGATTCCGCTGCGCCAGTTGCATCGCGGCTGTGGCGAGCGGGTGCGCGAGCAGCGGGTGTGTCCGGTGCATGGCGCGGTGACCTCCGAGGAGATCGTGTCGGGGTTCGAGCACGAGCAGGGGCAGTACTTGATGCTGGACGACGACGAGCTCGCCGGCCTGCATCCGGAAGATCAGAAGGCGATCGCGGTGGACTGCTTCGTTTCGCAGACGGAGATCGATGCGGTGTACCACTCGGGCCGCACGTACTACCTGGTGCCGGACGGGCCGCCGGGGCAGCGGCCGTTCTGCGTGCTGCGGGAGGGCATGCGGCAGAGCGAGCGGCATGCGGTGGCGCGGGTGGTGATGGCCGGCCGCGAGAAGCTGACGCTGGTGCGTCCGCTGGGGCGGCTGCTGGCGATGACGGTGCTGGAGTATCCGCAACGGCTGCGTCCGGCCGACGACTACGAGACGGAGGTCGCCGGCATCTCGCCGGGCGCAGCGGAAGCGGAGATGGTGGGCGAGCTGATCGAGGCGATGACGGAACGGGAGCTCGATCTGGCGCGCTATCGCGACGGCTACACCGACGGACTCAGCCGATTGATCGAGCAGCGGCTGGCGGAAGCGTCGCAGGCGATTGTGGACGAGCAGGACGACGAGGCGGCGCTGGTGGCGGCGCTGCGTTCGAGTCTGGCGGCGGCGGTCGTGGAAGGGGCCGCCACGCGGAGAAGCGCGCCGAGCCGGCCGCTGGACGACGTGGCTCAGCGGAAGTCGGGGTGAATCGGTGCTTCTCGCAATGGGACAAACGAAGCCGCCTTCCGTAAGCGGCTGACTCAGAGCACTTACGAAAGGCGGTCGCGGTGAGGCGGAGAGAGCGGGATTCGAACCCGCGGAGAGGGGAAAACCCGCCTCACCTGATTAGCAATCAGGCGCATTGGTCCCGCCGCCGCTCCCCGGGATGCGTCTTGTGCGCAGCCGGTCGCTGTGGCTGATCTGCGGCCAGCAGTTCCTCCGCGCCGCCGGCTACATCTTCTACGCGACGTGGTTTCCGACGTTCCTGATCTATGCCGGCGCCGCCCTGTGCTGGGCGCTCCTGCCGCCAGCGGGCAGAATCCCCGACGAAGCCCGGAATCAGGAGTCGTCGTAGTGTGGGTTTCAACCCATGAAATATCCCCGGGAGGATTCGAACCTCCAACCTTTGGCTCCGGAGGCCAACGCTCTATCCAATTGAGCTACGGGGACGAACCGGCCTGTGCAGGTCCCATTGACGCGGGCACAGCACACCAGCATTCTATCCAACGGCGCGCCGATTGCCACACTCGCAAAGCCGATTGACCCGTCTGGAAACCACTTATACATTTGACTGTTATGAGCTCCAACCTTGGCGAACTCGTTCCCTGCGGAGGCGGGGATTCGATCCCGCTGCTCAAGCCCAGACTGCTGATTGGCCGCCGTTCGAGCTGCGACATCGCTCTGGAATATCCCAACGTGTCGTCGCATCACTGCGAGCTGGAGTTGATCAACGGCTACTGGTATGTGCGGGACGTCGGCAGCCGCAACGGCATCAAGGTCAACGGGCACCGCTGCACGATGAAGTGGCTGCTTCCCGGCGATGAGCTGACGGTGGCCAGGCACCGTTACGAAATCGCGTACACGCCGCAGGGCGACCGCCCGCCGCCTGACGAAGATGACGAGTTTGCCGTCAGCCTCATGGAGAAGGCGGGCCTGATCAAGCGGAAGGCCGAGCGGTCGGGTTCGGGCGAGCACCGGCAGCCGCCCTCGGCCGGAAAGCCGGCCCGGGAACATTCGTCTGCGCCCGGGGGCGACGACGACGAGGCGCTGCGCTGGCTCAACGAGGCCGATTGACAAATCGTGGCCAAATCCCGCAAGACCAGACAGAAGCTGCGAGTCGCCTTCCGCAAGAACCGTCAGCGCCGCGCCCGCAGTAAAGACTTCACGCGGCAACTTCGCCAGGAAGAGGAAGTCGTCGAGGATCTCGCAACGGCCGAGCGGATCAGCGGCAAGGGTGCACTCACCCGCCACCGCACTGTGATGGTCGAGGCCCAGGAACAGTCGCGGCTGGAGGTCGACGAAGCGGTCTGCCGGCCCGGCCGCGTCGTGGCGGCCAGCGGCATGCACGCGCTCGTGGAGGCGGAAGACGGCCGCCGTTACGAGTGCACGGTGCGCCGCGTCGTGCGCACTCTCGCGCGGGATGTCCGCAACATCGTCGTCACCGGCGACCGCGTGCTGTTCCAGCCGACGGGCGAGGACGAAGGCGTCGTCGAGCGCGTGGAGCCGCGACGCGGTGTCTTGTCGCGGACCACCCGCGGGCTGGAGCACGTGCTGGTGGCCAACGTCGAAGCGGCGCTGATCGTGGCCTCCGCCGCCGATCCGCCGCTGAAGCCGAATCTCGTCGACCGCTTTCTGGTCAGCGCTGAAAAGGGCGGCGTCGAGGCGATCCTGTGCATCAACAAGTGCGATCTGGGCGACCCGGTTGAGCTGCAGAGCCTGGCCGGCACGTATGCCCGGCTGGGATATCGTGTGGTCCTCACGAGCGCCCGCACGGGCCTGGGAATCGAGCGGCTCCGGCGGCTGTTGATGAACCGCCACAGCGTATTGGCCGGTCAAAGCGGCGTGGGAAAGTCGTCGCTGCTCAACGCCTTGCAGCCGGGACTCGACCTGCGAACCGACGTCGTCAGCGAGTGGACCCGCAAGGGCCGCCACACCACGCGGCGTGCCGTCTTGTATCCGCTGAGCTTCGGCGGCTCGATTGCCGACACCCCCGGCATCCGCCAGTTCGCGCTGTGGGCGGTGGCACCGGAAGAGGTCGAAGGGTACTTTCGCGAGTTTCGTCCCTTTGTGGCCCTGTGCCGATTTCCCGATTGCCTGCACTTGCACGAAGAAGGCTGCGGCGTGAAAGCCGCGGTGACGAGGGCCATGATCTCTGCGACTCGTTACGAGAGCTACCTGCGGATGGTCGGCGGGGACGTCCAGTAGCCGCGCGACTCCTCCAGCCGCTCTTCGAACCGCGGCATGTCCTCTCGCTCCAGGGGCAGGCGATTCGTCGTCTGAGCCCACGCCGGGCAACCGGAAGCGGTCGCGCTGGCAATCATCAGCAGGGCAAACAGACGGCAGGCGAGTGTCATAGCTCCGTCTCCACCGGACGAACATCTGATTCGCTCCCGATGAACGCCGTGCAACCTCCGTGCCATCGGCGCGACCACCTAGGGTTCCCGCCGCACCTGAGTGCCTCCGCCCCCTGCGGCGAGATTACCGGCGGTATTCACCAGCGAGACGTGCGAAAATGCCTGCGGAAAGTTGCCGAGGAAGCGGCCGCTGTGCGGGTCGTACTCTTCCGCCATCAGCCCCACATCGTTGGCCGTTTCCAGCAGCCGCTCGAACAACTCGCGGGCCTCCGCCTCTCGTCCCCCGAGCGCGTAATTGTCGGCGAGCCAGAACGTGCACATCAGAAATGCGCCCTCGCCCGGCGGCAGCCCGTCGACGCCGGAGCGCGTGTCGTACCGCGCGATGAAGCCATCCTTCGTTATCAGCCGCTCTTCGACGGCCGCAATCGTCCCCCGCACGCGGGAATCGTCGGGGGGTAGAAAGCCCACCAGCGGAATGAGCAGCGTGGCGGCGTCGATCTCCCGGTGCTCGTAGGCCTGCGTGAACGAGTTCAGCTCCTCGTCAAAGGCGCGCTGACAGACTTCCTCGTGAATCCTCCGGCGGAGCTTCTTCCAGCGCGCGAGCGGTCCTTTACGTCCTGACGCTTCCAGCGCCTTGATCGCGCGGTCGAGCGCCACCCACGCCATCACCTTCGAGTGCGTGAAGTTGAGCGACTTGCCGCGCATTTCCCAGATGCCGCGGTCCGGCTCGTGCCAGATCTCTTCCAAATGCTCGACCAGCGCCTGCTGAATGGACCAGGCATGATCGCTGCCCGCCAGGTTGTGCTTGCGGGCGATGTAGAGGGCGTCGATCACTGCGCCGAAGATGTCGAGCTGCCGCTGCCGGCACGCGCCGTTGCCCAGCCGCACCGGCCGCGACTCCTCGTAGCCGGGCAGCCACTCGGCCTCGCGTTCGAGGATCTGCCGCTCGCCCGTGAGCGTGTACAGCGGCTGGACGCGGCGGGGATCGCCGGCGACAGCCCGCAGGAGCCATTGCCGCCAGGCCTTCGCCTCATCGAGATAGCCCGCGTTCATCAGCGCGCAGAGCGTAAACGTGGCATCGCGCAGCCAGCAGTAGCGGTAGTCCCAGTTGCGGCCGCCGCCCAGATTCTCCGGCAGCGAGGTCGTGGGCGCAGCGGCGATCCCCCCCGATGGTGAATAGGTGAGGGCCTTCAACGTGATCAGCGAACGCACGACCGCCTTGCGCCAGCGGCTCTCGCAACGGCAGCGCGACGACCAGTCCCTCCACCACCGCTCGTTCTCTTCGAGGGCCTGTTCCGGGTCGATTGCCTCCGGCCGCTCGCGGTACGAGGGATACCACGTCAGCACAAACGGCACCCGTTGGCCTTCCTTCACGTCGAATTCGGCCGCCAAATCGCATTCGCCGGACAGCTCGACTCCAGACTGCAAGTGGAGTGCATCGGCGCCGGCGACGGCGATGATCCCGTCTTCGACGCGCTGGATCCACGGGAACATTGCGCCCGTATCGTGCCGGATGATGAGCTCCATCCGCATCCGCACCCGGCCGCGGACGCCGGCGACGATCCGCACCAGGTCGGGCACGTCGCTGCGGATGGGCATGAAGTCGACGAGCGTGGCCTCGCCGCCGTCCGTGCGAACGGTCGTTTCCAGGATCAGCGTTTCGTCGCGGTAGCGCCGCGTGACCTCACGGATCTCCTCCCGCGGCTGGATCAGCCAGCGCCCGTTCTGCGGCGTGCCCAGCAGCGCTGCGAAGCAGGCTTCGGAATCGAACCGCGGCAGGCACAGCCAGTCGACCGAGCCGTCGCGGCCCACCAGGGCCGCCGACTGGCAGTCGCCGACGAGCGCGTAGTCTTCGATCGGCAGTGGCATGAGCGGACGTTCAGTATGCGTCAGGTAAAGCGCGTTCCCCGCCCATTAAGCGGCCCCACAAGCTACGACGGAGCCGGCCGCGGGATGGCCGATTTTCACCAGCTCAGCAATTCTCACGCCGGACGCCTGCCGCGTTTCGCCGCGACGCGCCAGAGGAACGCGTTCCCGGAGTTTAGCCGCGGCCCAACGGGCCGGGCGTTTCGCGCGCGTCCCGTTGGGACGCGGCTAAACTCGCCGCACGGGAAATCGCTCCCCTGGCGAGTCGCGGCTACGCGCCGGCTTCGACGATCAGGGCGCTGGCCTGGCCCATGCGGGTGACGTTGATCGAGAGCACGATGGGGTTGTCGGTGCGACGCGGCTCGCCGTGGATGATGGTGAGCGGGCACTCCGGGTCGGGCGTCTCGTAGTTCAGCGTCACCGGGATGAGGGCTTCCTGCAGGGCCAGAAGCGAGCCGGCCAGTTCCAGCGTGCCGCACCCGGAGCCGCTGTTGCCCAAAGCGCTCTTGAGCGCGGTCACGGGGACGGTCGCGGCGTGGGGGCCGAAGACTTCGTGGATGGCGATGGCCTCTTCGATATCCGCGCGGCGGCCGCCCAGGCCGTGAGCGTTGATGTGGCCGATGTCGCCGGGAGTCAGGCCGGCGTCGCCCAGGGCCTTTCGCATGGCGGCGGCGAGGGCCTTGCGCGGCTGGGGGCGGCCGTCGCGCGAGACGACGCAGGCGGCCCCGGCGCCGCGGACCCTGCCGAGGATCTGCGCGCCGCGATTCCGCGCGTGCGATTCCTCTTCGAGGATCAGCGAGCAGGCGCCTTCGGCCACCACCTGGCCCGTGCGGCGCTGGTCGAACGGACGGCACCAGCACTGGGGCGGCTCGTCCGATTCCGCCAGCTCGTCCCACAGCGCCGCGTGAAGCGTCTTCACGGGATGCAGCCTGGTGCCCGTCGTGCCGGCGATCATGACGTCGGCCTTGTCGCGGCGGACGATCCGCCAGGCTTCGGCGATCGACAGGTTGCCGGAGGCCTCGTCCAGCGTGAGCGAATTGCTGGGCCCGCGGGCGTCGGCGAAGATGCCGATGTGACAGGCGGGCATGTTGGGCAGATACCTGAGCAGCCACAGCGGCTCCATGCTGCCCATGCCGCTGGTGGCGCCGGCGTTCTCGCCTTCCGGCCCCCAGCGCTCGTAATGGAAGGCGTGCTGCGGGTCGTCGTCGTCCACGCACTTCGAGCAGGGGTCCTGCAGGACTTCGGGCGGGCTGAACATGAGGTTCGCGCCGAAGTCGACGCCCAGCCGCTCGTGGTTCAACTGCCCCGGCTCCAACCCCTTGTCGCCCACCGCGAAGCCGGCGTGTTCCAGCGCGAGGGCGGCACTGGCGGTGCCGAGCTGAATTTCGCGGCACATCACCTTCAGGCTTTTGCGGAGCGGCTTGAGGTACGTCTTTTTGGCGGACTGCTCGTCGAAGTCGCGGATCTCGCCGCCGATGTTCTGGGGGGCGGCCGAATGCGACATGAGGCGGATGGGCGCGATGCCGCTGTGGCCGGCGCGCAGGTTCTGCCAGAAGGTCTCGGCCCCGATCCCTAAGGGGCTGAGGACGCCGACGCCGGTGATGACGACGCGTCGATCGGCAGCGGAGTTGGACGTAGTCATCGACGCGCTAAGGGCCGGCAGAGAAGCGAACGGGTTCGCGGGCCGACACCTTTCGACCGGCGAACCGTCTGAGTTTGTTCTGACGAGTCAATGGGCATTTTGCAAGAGCGATCGAAGGCGATGGACGCAAAGGCGCGAAAGCGCAAAGGAAGATCAGGGGCAGGTTCCATTCCTGCCGCCACCGGCTCTGCCACCGCTTCGCCTCTTCGCGGCCACTTGGCGTGCCTTTGCACCTTTGCGTCACAAGTTTGCGGTTCAGTCGGCGGAGTAGCGCTGCATCTCGGTGATGACGCGGTTGCTGACGCCCTGCTGGCTGAGGGCGATCAGGGCTTCGGCGTT